>CAJXGK010000372.1 GCA_913053815.1 uncultured Rhodanobacteraceae bacterium | reverse complement strand
GATATCCACATTCAAGGCATGGGCCAGAGGCATGTCCTTGAGGATGGGAATCAATACCTCGGCGTAAGCTTCTTTGACATTGAAACCACCCTGCAAGGAGGAAGAACAGCCCGTTCCGAGCGGACAGGTACCCGTAGATTGGTTGATCTGAATGTCGGAGCTTACCGACGAATTGGTGTATTCCTTACGATACAAGGCCCCCACTGCCAAGCTGACAGTGCCCGCCGGCAACTCAAACAGATTGCCATTGGCGTTCACCGATGCCTGGCGACTCGTATAGACCATCTGACCCAGGGGGTTCGACATGTACTTCTTGAGCAGCGCCGTCTGGGCAGGAGCATTGACATCGAAAATATTGATCGGTGTACAACCCGCGATCACCTTACCGGGCGTTCCGCAAACCACCGTGCCTGAACTACTCATGAAAGACGGACCGAAGGCTGGATTGGCTTGAAGCAGGTTGACGAAGCCCTGTTCCTGGAAGCCTTGGGAGATGTGTCCATAATTGAGGTCGGCATCCCACTGCCAGGACGTGTCACCCACATTACCCCGCAAACCCGTGAACACCTGATCAGTGGTGGTACCGTACTGGAACTTACGTTGCCCAAGACCGGTGAAACGTACCTCGAAGCGGTTGCCGGAGGCATTCGAGAACCCGTACCCAAGCCCAGGTGTGTGCGTTGGATTGGTCGGGTTGTAGTAGCTATTTGCTGAAATCACCAGTGGACTGGGGATGCCGGTATCAGCCAGCGACGGTGCCAGAGCTGAGTGCGAGGTAGTCTTGTTGTGGAAAATATCCAGATAGGCCTGGATGTTATCGGTCAACTGATAATGGCCCATCACGAACGCATTGGTGCGTTCCTGAGGAGTCTGGATCAAGTTAGTAGCCTGATAGTTAAAAGCATCCCTGGTATATGAGAACTGCTTATAGTCGCTCAGGGAGGTGCCATCGGTCCCGGTGATGCGAATAAGCCCGCTGTGCCCCCCGGCATTACCGGGAAAAATTAGACGCCCGTTCGGGATGCGGCTGGAACCAAAGGATAGAATCTGTCCGTAATACAGGTACAAGGCCTTGTTGGAAAAACTTCTATTATTGGAGGAGATGCCGTCAAACTTGTTGTAGGAGATGCCGGCAACGATGCTGCCCTTGTCGGTAGTCTGGCCGAACATGAAGGACTCGCCCTGAGTGGCGCCATCGCTGTAATCGGTGATTCCATAATTGGCGCTGAACTCGGCACCCTGGAAGTTCTTGCGCATGATGAAATTGACCACGCCGCCGATGGCGTCGGAGCCGTATACCTACGAAGCGCCGTCTTTCAGCACTTCGACTCGCTCCACCATCGCTGCCGGAATCTGGTTGATGTCATTGTTAACGACGCGATGGCCGTCAATAAGCATCAAGGTGCGCTGCGCACCGAGGCCGCGCAGGGATACGGTCGCAGCGCCGGTACCACCACCGTTGTTAACGTAGGGATTGGTAGCCTGACCGGAGATCGACGGCATCGACTGGACCAGATTGCCCAGAGTGACCGCACCACTCTGGGTGATGTTCTGGCGGGAAATAGTGAAGATGGGGTTGGCCGTCTCAATGTCCACGCGGCGAATACGCGAACCGGTGACCACAATGGTCTTGAGTTGCTTGGCCTGCTTGTTCTGAGTCGTAGCGCTACCGGCAGTCTGCGCAATGGCGCTGCCGGCCACGCCTACCGCGGCCACTGCACCCAGCGTCAAAGCTAGGCGTACAGCCGAGGTAAGTTTATTCGTATCGAAGTTCATGCTGACTCTCCAACGTCGGTGAGGTGACACATGTGTCGTTATGAAATGCAACATCCGTGTGCGGCCTGAACAGGCCATCCAAACCCTGGTCAGCGCGACTGTAACAAGTTTCTAACCGTCTGGGAATCCCCCGTTCACACTGGCTTACATTCGAAACCCGATGCTGCAGTGCACATATCGACCAATATAGAAATGACTGCAATGGCTTTTTTCGGAGTGTCCCCATGAGGAGCAGAGTTAAAAAAACCTCCGCTCTCTGTGCCAAGACACCCTGAAGGCGAGTCAGAGATCCTGCTGATACTGCACGTACGGGATGCGAGCCGTACCGTTGGCATTAGCGGTACCCGGCGGCGGCTTACCTTGCGACCATAGATTCTGGGTGCCAACACTCAGCGCTGCATGCCATGGCAAACGCCAGGTAATGCCGAGATCCAGCGTGGTCCAACCCGATGCGCGGCCTGGTACCAAGCTTGGGCCATCAGGGATCAAGACGCGTCCGGTGATCACCCCGCTGAATGCGCCGCGGTTCAAACTGAGTCGTAGGGATTTTTCACTGAATGAGGATAAGCCTGGCAAGAGCAGCGGATTGGTTTCAACCTGTCCATAGCCGGCCCCCAACGCCAGACGAGTCCGGCCCAGAGCGATCTGGCCCTGGGCACGCAGCTTGGTTGAGTCACCCGCCAAGCCCAGCGGAAACCGGCCCCAGTTACCCTCTAGAAAACCGGAAACAACGCGCCCCGAACCACGCCAACCGGACGGACGCGACAAACCCAAGGCCAATTCGAAACCAAGGCCTTGATGAGTAAAGCCA
>CAJXGK010000371.1 GCA_913053815.1 uncultured Rhodanobacteraceae bacterium | reverse complement strand
CCAGTTGATACAGCCCGGTACCGCCGATCACCGCCAAGGCGATGGAATCCGTACTCGTGGAGTCCCATGTGGTCATATTTCTACCAGGATCTACGTTTAGCCAAAAGCCATCTTAGACTGAACGTAAAAGTGCCACAGCACCGATCAGGGCGGGAGGGCCGATAAACTGCAGAGGCCAACCTTCATACGCCCTGCGGATCGCTCAACCGCGAAGATCATCCAGAAATTCAGAAATCGGCTTGACCCGGCTGACAAAGAGTTGCTCGCAGGCGCAGGGGCAGGCGACATATAGCAGGTGCCGCTCAGTGTTGTAGGCCTCTTTCAAATCCGCTTCATCGGCGACGGTTTCGATACGCGCCTGCGAAGGAATCACCTCATCGTCACAGGCCATCACGGCTATCGCGTAGAACTCGAGCCCCTGGGCCTGATGCAGGGTACTGATGGAGATATGACCCGACGCGGATTGCGTTTGCTCATCCAATGCCTGAAAGGAAAGTCCGGCCTGAGTGGCAGCATCCCGGGCACGCTGCAACTCAGCATCCGAACGCACAAATATTCCCAGCTCGCCACTGGCCCCCCTGCAGATACAACCAGGGCAGCACCGCTTCCAGCGATTTCGTCTTCCTCACATACGGCGGCACCAACGCGGAACAAAAGGTGACCGGCTCACCCGACCCGGCTCGGATCTCCGGAATCTCGACCGTTACCGATCCCCAGCCCGTCTGCAGCGTGCGGGCAGGTAGATGACCGTTGCGTACGCACCTCCCATCTTACCATCCGCGGTCCATCGCTCTGGATGAAGTAACCGGGGTCGCCACAACGCGTGTCGCCTTTTGCTTGACGTGCGGGGTGACGCCACGGCCAAGGATGTTAGTAGCGACTCGCAGTGCCAGCAGATTGGGAATCAGCATGGGCTGGTTGTGCAATTCGACCAGCGCCAGACCACGATGCCGGTTCAGCCACAAGGCCTCGTACCTCGCTAGCAACGGCTTACCGGAACGCCGATACAGATCCATGAGCGCGATATGCGTCTCAGCGTACTCGTGACCAGTAACCAGCGCCTTGAGGCAGCGGGTCCGCTGCCCATCGGACCAGCCCGGATGCGTATAGCACGACGCGGTATTCCAGAGCGACTCCCGGGAAGGATAGCCGCCGCGGAAGGCGGCCGACCGGGCGGTTTTCAGCAAGGGTTCGGCCACCCCCCTGAGGCCATACACCCGAGCCAGTATGGCGGTGCGAGCGGCAAGGATCACCTGGTTGCCCTCAATCAATATCGGATTTTGTTTGAAAGATGCGACCAGCTGCTCGGCATAGCGGCGTAGTGCCGCCCGTGCCCCCGGCCGCTGCGTATACAGGCCCAGCGCACGCTGGGCCAGCTCAATGGTTTCCTGCTGAGGTACGTCGCCGCCCTTGCGAGCCAGATCAAGAGCCTGCTGTAACTCGTTAGCGCCAGTTTGGTCGTCGCCCTGAACCAGCGCTAGAGCCGCCTGGTTGCTGGCGACTGCGGCAAGCATCGCCGGAGGAAGCGTCTTGGGCATACGGTGCAAGCGTTTGCGGGCCATCGCATAGTCGCCGGCGACCAGCAAAGGCGGTAAATCCTGCATCCTTGGCGCGATCGTTCCCAATTGCCATCCTTGCTGAACCGCATGGACTGCCGCGCGGCGGTTACCCATCCCGATTTCAGCCAACGCCAAACCGAACCATGCCGCACCTCGCTGCGGATCGCGTGAACGAGTCACCACGCGGAAGTACCTGGCGGCGCGTTGCTGCTGGTTGGTGTACCACAACGCGACCATCCCTAGGTTCTGCTGCGGAGCAACAGCATCGGGATAGAGACTGCTTAGCAAAGAATACTTGTTAATGGCCTTGTCCAGCTGACCGAACACCATGTTGAACATGCCCTCAACCCCGAGGCATTCCCGCAAGGACAAACGACTGGGGGTCTGCAACGCCACCTGCAGATCGCGATACGCCGACGCACGGTCACCCAGGAACGCCAGTTCGACGGCCGCCCGTTTTGACAGAGCCAGGGCAAAGTGCGGATCCAAATAGATGGCCTCGTTTAACAACAGCATCGCTTGCTTGACCTGACCGTCACCCAGTGCTTGCAAGGCCGTCGAATAGGCCCGCAGCGCATCGAGATTCGAGGTGGTGATAGCAGCTAGCGGTGCCGAGGTTTTGCCAATGGCGATCAGCGATTCGCCCAGATTGCTGCGTACCTCACGCAATACCTGGTCGGTAGTCGGCAACAAACCACGGGAACTGTCGACCACGGCGCTGTCGGTGTAGACCACGGCATTGTTCTTGGGGTCGACCACCTCGGCAGCCACCTGCAACTGCCCACCGACACTGTTAAGTACTGGCACAATGACTGCACGAGCGCCCTGGCGCTGGGCGATCTGGATACCGATCTGACGGGTAACCGGAGTATTCGCTGGCAACCGCATGCGCTGCAGCATAGCGGCCACTTCCATACCCGGCACCACGTTAACGTAGCGCGACTGCGACAAGCTGATACGTACCGCAGTATCCAGCACATCGTTCAGGGTCTTGACTCCAGAATGGTTCTGTACTCCGGTCACCACCACCCAATCACGAGCGGCAAAGGC
>CAJXGK010000370.1 GCA_913053815.1 uncultured Rhodanobacteraceae bacterium | reverse complement strand
GAGGACGGCTTGAACAACCTCAGCATGAAATGGCTCACTGTTTATAAAGCACGACACTAGTTACGTCAGCGCCGGCCCATCGGCAAGCAGGCCGAAGGAAAATGGCCCGTACCGACTGATCATCACGCATCCGTCTGATGGGCCTCTCGTACCAAGCGCTTAAGTTCCCCCGAAGCATGCAGATCAAGCACGATATCGCACCCCCCTATCAGCTCACCCTGAACATACAACTGGGGAAAGGTCGAGCAGTTGGCGAAGCGCGGCAGACCGGCCCGCAATTCCGGATCTTCTTGTACGTTGACGGCATGAAACACGGCGGCCACCTCATGCAGTGCCCCTACAGCCCGGCTAGAGAACTCACACATCGGAAACTGAGGGGTCCCTTTCATAAAGAGGACAACCGGATGCGAATCAAGGATTGACTGAATGCGCTGATTCACATTCATCGTGGGCTCGCTCATAGTAGGCTCGCTACAATACAAAAAGGCGTGACGCGCCGAGCTATGTATTCTAGCAGCCGATCCGGCCACGAATAAATCGACGACACCCGTGAGATAGCAGTGTGAATAACCCCATTGTATGGGTAGATGAACCCATTATTCGCGGCAACCCCGTGAAAATTCTGGCTCGCCATCCCCCTCCTTCGCTACAATCTTCTATAGTCCGGCAGGCAGCTGGCACTCGGCTCACAACCTCCCACTACACCGGGCCGCAATTCATCCCCTGACAAGTTAAGGAGACCATCAAATGGCCATCGAACTTCCCCCCCTTCCCTATGACCGCAGCGCCCTCGAACCACAGATTTCAGCCGAAACGCTGGACTTCCATTTTGGCAAGCACCATCAAGCCTATGTGACCAAGACCAACAGCATGATCAAGGAAACTGAGTTCGAATCAATGGTATTGGAAGACCTCATCCGCAAAACCAGCGGTGGACTCTTCAACAATGCTGCCCAGGTCTGGAACCACAGCTTTTACTGGAATTCACTTTCACCGCAAGGCGGCGGTGATCCCCATGGAAAACTGGCTGATGCGCTGGTCAAGGCTTTCGGCTCTATCGATGGATTCCGTGAAACGTTCACCAAGACAGCGATAGGTACGTTTGGTTCCGGCTGGGCCTGGCTAGTGCAACGTCCAGATGGAAGTTTGGCTATAGTCAGCACCTCCAACGCCGCGACCCCCATCACCGGTGCCGATCGTCCGTTGTTGACTTGTGACGTGTGGGAACATGCGTATTATATCGACTATCGTAATGCACGGCCGAAATACCTGGAAGCGTTCTGGAACCTGTTGAACTGGGAGTTCGCAGCCAGCCTCCTGGCTTGAGCAGCATCCTGTACAGAGTTTGAAAAAGCCGCCCACAAGGCGGCTTTTTCTTATTAGGTGGTTCAGAAAAATAGGTCTCGATTTTCCCCTCGTCGCATAACAATCACCCAAGTAGGACAGGCTCCTGCCTGGCAACGAACCGACCGGCTTCCATGCCGGTCGTCCTACGAGCTTGACCCTGGTCCCGCACCGCAAACCACAGCAATGGACGAGCCAGTAGGGCACGGTGAGGCACGAACCGCAGCGATCGAGGCTATTTTTTCACCGCACAGCGTGCCGAGCGGGTTGGAAAGCGCCTGCTGGTGAATAATGCCGGGGCTTTTCTGGTGAAATCACTCTGCGGTGCCACCCATCGGTCGGTGCTCTGCATCTGCGATGAGCCAAGGCGACCTTCGGAAAACCCGAGTAAACGGTGCATTCTGGTCAACCATGGGGGCTGGCTCAACAAGCTTCAGTCTGTGCGAGAACCGCCAGCACCGGGGCAAGCTGAACCCCACGATCCAGCTCCCTGCCGAGCCGCTGCAAACGCACCCGCAAACTTGACGGGTCAGGCGCACAGATCGTCGCATGGCCCAGCTTACGGCCTACCCGAGGACCTTTTCCATACTCATGCCAGTGCGCATCGGTTTCCCGTAGAAAAGTGGCTCTATCCGGTAATGATCCGATCCAGTTAAGCATGCAGGCCTGCCCGGATTGGCGGGTATCACCAAGCGGTAGGCCGAGTACTGCCCGTAAGTGATTCTCGAACTGGCTGCAATGCGCTCCTTCGATACTCCAGTGACCCGAGTTATGCACCCTAGGGGCCATCTCGTTGCCGAGCAGGCGGCCCTGATATAAAAATAGTTCCAAGGCCAAGACCCCCGCATATTCAAGCCGTTCAGACAGAGTGCGAACATGTTCAACTGCGGCCACCGCAAGTTCGACGGATAAGCCCGGTGCCGGGGCCAGGCTCGCGGAAAGTACCCCATCGGTATGCCAGTTGCGAGTCAGTGGCCAAGCCCGGAATTCGCCATCACGTCCGCGCACTGCCAGTACGGAAAGCTCACTTTCGAAAGCGACCCAGGCTTCAAGAATCAATCCGTACTCCCCAGCCTGACTACTCAATGCCGCCCATGCCCGATCGGCATCAGCCAAACTGTATAAACGAAACTGTCCTTTGCCATCGTAGCCGAGCCGGCGCGTCTTCAAAATCGCCGGGGTCCCTACGTTCTGCAAGGCCGTATCAAGCTCGGCCCGTGATGACACGGCAGAAAAAGCCGGTGTTGCCAGGCCAATTTCAGTGAACA
>CAJXGK010000369.1 GCA_913053815.1 uncultured Rhodanobacteraceae bacterium | reverse complement strand
GTCTTGATCTGGCGGGTATCAATCTGGGGCACCTGACCCCCGCCAGGGTTGTTGATGAAACCAGCCAACGCATCCTTCTTCACATCCAGATTAAGGAAAATCCGGTTATCTGCAGTGATGGTCGGCGTCACCTTCAGTTCCAATACAGCATCCTTGAATTGCACGGTCGCCGTGCCGCCCAGACCTGCCCCACCCGCACCGCTATTCCGGAACGTGACGTAGCCGATCTCCCGACCCTGCTTGATGATCGCCGTTTGTTGATTTGCCGTAATAACGCGTGGGCTAGAGATAACCTCACCCTTACCTTCGGTCTGCGCTGCGGATAATTCTAAATTGAGCAGATAGCTGGAACCTAGAATTGCCAATCCGAAGCTCCCTGCCGGGGTCGCTACCGGTAAGTTCACATTCAAGCCACCAGGGAAGGTAATGGCTGGAGAGAGTGTGGGCTGAGGGGGGGGGGTGCCCTGCTGCGCGGCATAAGCCGCATTGGCGCTATTCTGGGCAATCACCGCCTGCTGTGTAGCAATGCTGTTATCGAGACTGGAGGTACTACTGAGACTTGAACCGGTCGAAATCAACTGACCACTTGGATTTTTGCGAAATCCGGAGACTCCAAAGCGCGCACCGAGTTCACGAGTAAAATTATCGGTAGCAATGACAATCCGCGATTCGATCAGCACTTGCTTTACCGGGCGATCAAGCACTTTGACCAATGCACGAATTTCACGGATTTTCTGTGGAATATCGCTGACGATCAATGTATTGGTACGCACATCGAAAGTCACACTGCCACGCGGTGATAGAAACCCATGCGTACTCTGACCGGCACCGGTCCCACCCGAGTTGCTCTGCACACTCTTTTGGGTGAGCAGTTTGGCAATGTTAGAAGCCTTACCATAGCTGATTGGAATGTAGTCAGTAACCAGTGGCTGAGCCTCCTGGGCGCGGACCTGGGCTTCCGCACGGGCTTGCTCAAAGCTGGCAATCTCGGTCTGCGGAGCGATCCAGATAACGTTACCATCACGCTGTTCCCCTAAGCCTTTGGCGCGCATGATCACAGCCAAAGCCTGATCCCAAGGAACATTGACCAGATGCAAGGTGACATCTCCGCCAACCGAATCCGAAGCAACGATGTTCAGGTTTGAAATGTCAGCAATCAGCTGCAGTGCCGACCGCGTAGCAATGTTCTGAAAGTTAAAGGTCACCCGGGTACCCAAATATTTCTTCGGTCCGAGGTTGCCGATCACCCCACTATGCGTCGAGGCGATACCGGTCGTTGACTTAGGTTGAATTTCAACCACAAATTGGTGGCCGGTCTGATACCCGGAAGGTTCGAAAGCCCCCTTCACGGCGATCTGCATGCGCGCGCCATGACCTTGCCGACGGGTTATTATCGAGACAACGGGGGTTGCGAAATCGGTGACATCGAGTTTTTGAGCAAGCTTGCGGGGTAACCGAGCGTTGTCAATGTTCACCATCTCGACCGTCCCTTCACGGTGCATATTGACCTGAGCGCCACGCGTCGCGAAACCGACCACAATACGTCCCGCACCGGCCTTGGTGCGATGAAAATCGATTCCAGTAATGATCGGTCCGGCTGGCCCCGGCAGGCCTTTTGATGGATTGGCCCGCCGGGCCAGACTGGAGTAGGCCTGGATAGACTGAATGGTCATGACCAGCCTGTCACCCTCAACTTGGGTGGTGTAGCGGGCACTGTTGAACAAATTCACTACGATCCGGGTCCGTCCCCCCGCAAAAACGGCGGTAACACGGGATACCGCTCCCCTACCAATTTTCAAGCGACGCTTGGTGACAGCAAGAGACGTGTTATCGAAATCGACCACAATCCGCGGCGGATCTTCCATCGTGAAGATACGCGGCGTTGGTACCGTTCCGGTGAATTCAAAATTTAACGTTACCCTTCCCTCCGGTAAGGACTGATAACTCATGTTCTTGAGGACGCTGGAGGCCAACGCTTGGAACGGAAAGGTTACGACCAGCAGCACGGTCAGTAGACCGATCCAATGCTGAACATGGAGGACGCGCGTGCTGCGTGCCGGTTTGCAAGTGGTTTGCGCCATCATGTTTATCACCCCCCCCGTGCTCCTCATTGCTCGCTCATGGCAACAACAGCTTTGTGTTCCATCCATCCGCCGTTGCCGTTGCGTATCAGTTCGACCAGATCAACGTGGTCGGGCGTAATTTTGCTAACTCGTCCATCGTTTTGGCCCATGTATTGATTACGTTTGACGCGATGTATCACCCCCATCGGATCCATGACCAATGCCTGTATGTTGGCTCCGCTGCCGAGGGTACCCACCAGCTTTAACGCACTCAGTGGGAACGCCTCAAGTGGTTGACGCGGACGATCGGCATCCGGTCGGGGGCTATTTGTGTTACCTCGTTGAGTTATTTCAAGAGAGCTCGGGCTGAAAGGATCGCGCAAATTCTGATCGTTATAGGTAAAGGTTTCGAAGGTCTTGATGGCCGGTACCGGTGGCAAGGGTACGCCTTTTTTTGCTTTTTCCTGAGCCACCCAAGTGCGTAGGTCACCTAGGCCCTGGGTACAGCCGGCCAGCATGACCAACACCGAGAGAATAAGGGCGATACGGACCGGCGG
>CAJXGK010000368.1 GCA_913053815.1 uncultured Rhodanobacteraceae bacterium | reverse complement strand
GCTCCGGAGTCTTCAGACGATGCTCAAACAGAATGCCAGCCCGGGCTAGCGCCGGGTCGATCAGACGCATCTCCCGATCCTGGAGACTGACCTCAAAGCCGTGCAATGCACACCATGCGGCGATATCTCCACCCATTACCCCGGCCCCGACGACATGCACATGCTGGATGTCGTGGGTCGTTGCACCGGCCAGACCCTTGATTCGTTCCTGCAGAAAATACACTCGGATCAGGTTGTGTGCGGTCGTTGTTGCGGCCAGTTTGATCACCGAACGGGCTTCGAGCTGCAGACGTTGCCGGATGTTGCCCCCCCCGCGGCGCCAAACTTCAATGATGGCGAACGGGGCCGGGTAATGTTTGGGGTTGGCTTTGGCGGCGGTTTGCTTGCGGATAATGGGTGCCAGGATCTGCCGTACCGGCCATAGATTGCTGGTCCAGGCTTGCAGGCGTTTGAAAAATAGCTGCTGCGGAGCTTTCTCAAGTAGTTGCCGAGCCTCTTCGATGAGATGCTGCGGCTCACTGATGCGATCGACCAAGCCTTGAGCACGCGCAGCCTTGGCTGACAAGGGGCGCCCGGTAAGCATCAATTTCAGGGCCGCAGGAGCGCCAATCAGTCGCGGTAGGCGGGCCGTACCCCCCCAGCCGGGATGAATTCCCAGCATCACCTCGGGTAGCCCGATACGGGTCTTCGGGTCATTACTGGCAATCCGGTAGCGGCAGGCCAGGGCGAGTTCGGTCCCCCCGCCCATGCAGTGACCGTGGACGGCGGCGATACTGGGGCAGGGTAGTTCGGCGAGCTTCTGCAATACTCGCTGGCCATATTCGATGGCCTCGGTAACGCGGCCTTCGCGCTCATAGCGTTCGAACTCGTGGATGTCGGCACCGGCGATAAAACCGCTTGATTTCAGAGAGTGGATCAGTAAACCACGAGGAGGTTCGATGGCAATCCGCTCGAGGATCGCATCGAGTTCTTCCAGCACGGCCCGGGCCAGAGTATTGACGCGGGCGGCTTCACGGTCGATGCCGAGGGTGACGATGCCGTTCTCGACGGTGGTTTGCCAATGCTTGAAGCGCAGGCCTTCGAACATGACGGGTCTCCTTGGAGGTCAGACCGGCATCATCCCGACAATCGTGATCTCCGGTCAATGGTGAAAGAAGTCAGGCAGTCAATTTGGCGAGTAAAGAACGTTGTGCGGAATACGCCGGTTCGCTAGCGTGGTCTATGCGGTGATAATGGCCATCGCTATCCAGTATCCATGCATCGGTGTTGTCGACCAAGTAATTGGCCAAGGTTTCGGCGTACACACGCTGGGCAATTTCAGGATCAAGGATCGGAAAACCGATTTCGATACGATGCAGAAGATTGCGCTCCATCCAGTCCGCGCTGGCGCAAATCAATTCCGGTTCACCGTCATTGCCGAACCAGTATACGCGACTGTGTTCGAGGAACCGACCAACGATTGATCGCACTCGGATAGTATCCGAAATACCGGCTAGACCGGGCCGCAGAGTGCAGGCTCCCCGTACAATGAGGTCGATCTGTACGCCTGCCTGTGAGGCCCGGTAGAGGGCCTCGACCATACCTTGCTCATTGAGGGCATTGATTTTTGCAATGACTCGTCCCTGGCGCCCGTTTTTGGCCAGATCAATCTCCCGGTTAATCCGCTGCATCAGGCCTTTGTACAAGGTGAATGGTGAGTACAGCAGGTGTTTGAGATGAACGACCGAACCGAGTCCGGAGAGCTGTTGAAAAATCTTATTAACGTCCTCACCGATCTCCGGATGGGCTGTCAACAGGCCGATGTCGGTATATAACCGGGAGGTGATTTGATGGTAGTTACCCGTAGAAAGGTGCACATATCGGTGTAATACGTGGTGCTCGCGGCGGACCACCAGCAGCATCTTGGCGTGAGTTTTGTACCCCACCACGCCGTAGACAACTTGTACGCCGGCGGCCTGCAAACGGTTGGCAAGACGGATGTTAGCGGCCTCTTCAAAACGAGCCCGCAGCTCAACCACCACACTGACGTCCTTGCCGGCATGGGCGGCTTCGATGAGCTGGTCGACGACCGGCGAATCGCTGCCCACACGGTATAAGGTTTGCTTGATCGCCAGCACATGGGGGTCTTGCGCAGACTGACGCAACAGCTCCATGACGGCTTGGAAGGATTCATAGGGCTGATGCAGCAGTATGTCGTGTTGCGAGATGGCCTCAAAGATATTGGGATGCTGCACCAGGCTTGGTGAAACCCGTGGCGTGAATGGGGCATACTTGAGATCGGGCCGATCGATCTGCTCGTAGACGGTCAGTACCCGGTGTAGATTAACCGGCCCGGCATTGCGATACACGTTCTGTTCACTCAGGTCAAAATTTGAGATCAGAAAATCTGCGATAGGTTTGGGGCAGTTTTCAGCGATTTCGAGTCGTACAGGACGGGCATAACCACGGCCGAACAGCTCTTCGGTCAGCGCATTGGCCAAGTTTTCAACATCCTCTTCCTCAATCGTCAACTCACTGTTACGGGTTACCCGGAACTGATAACAGCCGGTAACCTTCATACCCGGAAACAGGTCATCAATATGCGCATGAATAACGGAACTCAGAAAAACAAATGATGCAGTCCGGTTAGAC
>CAJXGK010000367.1 GCA_913053815.1 uncultured Rhodanobacteraceae bacterium | reverse complement strand
TGCTTCCTCCTCGGCCAGGCGAGCGTGAAAGACCACTTGCAAGAGCAAGTCGCCGAGTTCATCGCGTAGGTCATCACGATCACCCCGCTCAATGGCATCAACAACTTCGTAAGCCTCCTCCAGAGTGTTGGGGGCCATGCTCGCAGAGGTCTGTTCTATATCCCACGGGCACCCTCGTTCACGATCACGCAAGCGAACCATGATAGCCAATAGATCAGTGAGGTCATAGCGTTTCGCTGAAGGGTTCGTCATATGGGTACGTATGAAGCCTGACTACCTACCTTTGCATTCGCGACAGCCAGTCTACGGACTGATCGCCGACGGCGATGAAGGAAGGGTTGAGCAGACTTTCTTTAGTGTTGTAACGCAAAGGGTGACCTTGAGTATCAAGGACCGCTCCACCCGCCTCTTCCAACACACATTGAGCCGCCGCAGTATCCCATTCCGAGGTAGGACCAAGACGAAGATAAAGATCCGCTTGACCCTGGCCAATACGCAGAAACTTCAAAGACGAGCCCAGGGCGATACGCTCATGCTGACCCAGTCGGTCCAGCATCGAACGTTCCTCGGCACCGGTATGGGAACGGCTACTGGCAACAACCGGGCACGGGGGAGCGGAACGTACCCGGATACGTTCGGTCGGAGCCTGCGCAGCAGCGCGATACCAGCAACCGGCCCCCTTCCAGGCCCAAGCCAGCTCACTAGTCACAGGCGCCAGTACCACCCCCAAGCACGACTGAGAGTTTTCGATCAAGGCCACATTGACGGTGAACTCATCATTGCGTTTGACAAATTCCCGGGTGCCATCCAGGGGGTCAACCAACCAGTATCGTGACCAGCGGGCCCGTTGTTGCCAGGGAATGTAAGCGGATTCCTCCGAAAGCACCGGCCAGTCGGGAGTGAGCGCCTGAAGCCCTTGCACCAGCACCTGATGAGCGGCCAGATCGGCTTGGGTCAGGGGTGAGGCATCCTGCTTGGTCTCTACAGCGAACTCACCGGCATACACTGCCATGATGGCTTCACCGGCATGCCGAGCAAGCTCACACACTGTCTCGACCAGTTGCTGGGTATCTTCGACCATCACGGCTGGTACCTACCGGCCAGATACTCCCTGGCCATGAAAAGAGCGGCCAATGAGCGTCCCTCACTCACATCCTCACGACCCAGCAAACCATGCAGATGATCTAACTTCCAGGGCACGACCTCCAGCTCCTCAGGTTCATCACCCGGCAAGCGCTCCGTAAACAACTCCTGAGCCAACACCACATGCGTCATGTGCGTCATGTAGGAGGGTGATAGTGAAAGTTTCCCGATCACCGCAAGTTGTCGCGCCCCGTAGCCAATCTCTTCCTTGAGTTCGCGGTTGGCCCCCTCGCAAATGGTCTCACCCTGTTCAAGCCGGCCCTTGGGCAAACCGAGTTCATAGCGCTGTACGCCGACCCCATACTCGCGTACCAGCAGAACCGTCTCGGTATCGATCATGGGCACGATCATGGCGGCGCCGAAGTACGTTCCACCAAGACGCTCGTAGGTTCTTCGCACCCCATTGGTGAACTCAAGATCTACCTGTTCCACATGCAGAAAGCGGCTGGACTGAACGGTACGCGTGGCGAGAATGCGGGGAAGCGTGCTCATCATGGCATTGTAGCGGTTATGCTGATGATTGCGGCCCATTATTCGCTACCGGATCGCACAGTGCCCTTAGCCCAGTCGCCGGATGGCTGGCGATGCCAACCCGGCCAAGTTGGCTTTTCGGGATCGTGACCTTCGGGAAGGATCCCTGAGCTCGGAATCAGTCCTGATAGCGTTGCAACACCAGACACGCATTAGTACCGCCGAAACCAAAGCTGTTGGACATCACCCGGTTGAGTTGCGCCGGACGGGACTCACGCACCACCGGGAGATCTTCGGCGGCCGGATCCAGTTGTTCAATATTGGCCGAACCCGTAATAAAACCATCCTTCATCATGAGCAGGCTGTAGATCGCCTCATGCACGCCTGCCGCACCCAGGGAGTGTCCGGTCAAAGCCTTGGTCGAGGAAAATACCGGCACTTTCGCCCCAAACACCTCTCTGATCGACTTTAGTTCCACGATATCGCCGACCTGGGTTGAGGTGCCATGAGTGTTGATGTAGTCGATCGGACCTTCTACGGTCGCCAGTGCCTGGCGCATGCAGCGCACCGCCCCCTCACCACTCGGAGAAACCATATCGTAACCGTCAGAGGTTGCCCCATATCCGACCAGCTCCGCGTAGATCTTGGCTCCGCGGGCTTGAGCATGTTGTAATTCTTCAAGAACAATCATGCCCCCGCCTCCGGCAATAACGAAGCCGTCACGACTGACGTCATAGGTGCGCGAAGCCTGCTCGGGCGTATTGTTGTATCGGGATGAAAGAGCCCCCATAGCATCGAACAAGACAGTCAGTCCCCAATGCAACTCTTCCCCTCCACCACAGAACATTACATCCTGCTTGCCCAACTGGATCTGTTCCATACCGGCGCCGATGCAATGCGCCGAAGTCGCGCAAGCCGAAGAAATGGAATAATTGACGCCCTTGATCTTGAAGGGCGTAACCAAACAGGCGGAAACCGTAGAGCACATAGTTCGCGTCACCATGTACGGCCCCACCCG
>CAJXGK010000366.1 GCA_913053815.1 uncultured Rhodanobacteraceae bacterium | reverse complement strand
GGCCAGCGCCGACGGGCCGCGCAAGTCAAACCACAAACCCATGCTTACCGTAACCAGCAGTACCGCGGTTTCGATAACAAGCATCAACGGATGTCGCCATAGCGGCAGCAACCGGCGAGCGTTACGGGTAGATGACGGGGTTCGTAATGGGGCACTGTGCCGCTCGCCAACCTCGATCACCTCGACCGGATCGGGCACGCCCTTGAAACGGTACCGGCCATGGTGTTTCCAGCCTAACCCGGATGCCTGATTGGCCATGTCGAGCTCGGTCACGGCCCGGCGGGCCAACCCGGCAGCGGCCGCCGAGATCAGAATCTGTCCCGGCAGAGCCATTTGTGCCAGACGCGCGGTGATGGGCTTAGCCAGTCCCTCGACCTCGATCGGTTTGGCACCGCGTCGGATGTCGACCTCAGGATTCTGCCAAATCAGCACTTCACCCATGTGTACCCCGACCCGGGCGCGCAACGACATCCCCTCGGCCGCACTTAGATGGGCCAAACCCCGCAGATAATCGAGGGCGAAAGCCACCGCCTGAATGGGCCGTACAAATAGCAATAGAAAACCATCGGTCTTATCGATCTCTCGCCCCTGATGGGTATCCAGCAGGGCGCGAGCCATGCGATCATGCTTACGAATCAGCCGAGCAGCGTTCTGGTCACCCAGTTTTTCCACCAGCGCGGTAAAATTGACCAAGTCGCACAACACCAGGGTGTTGAGTTCGGGAGCCTGTCCATCGACTTGGTCGCCGCCGTCAGCTGTCATGGTTCGTCCCTATCCCAGTTCGTAAGTATCGCCACCCTGTGCCTTGGCCCGATATAACGCAGCATCGGCGTCACTGTACCACTGGGGCCAATCGCTTTGTGCCGAACACAATACCCCGCCCATACTCACACCACAGGAGATCGATTGGCCTTGATGGCTGATGACGTACTGACGAAGCGTATGCTGCAAACGTTCAGCTAGGGATAGCAGATCGGACCGGTCATGCACCTCAGCAAGCAAAGCGAACTCATCCCCCCCCAGACGAATGGGTAAATCACGAGCTCCGGCGGTACTTTCCAGTACCTGAGCCACGCCCCGCAACACTCGGTCACCCGTCAAGTGCCCATGCAGATCGTTGACACGTTTGAATGCATCGATATCTACTAACAACAGGGCCAATTGGCAATCAGGAGAGGTATTTTGGTGCAGGTTTTCCAGATGTGTATACAGGCCGCGACGATTGCACAGCCCGGTAAGATCATCACTGTGCACCTGGCTCTCGGCCAGCTGCAGACGGTCCTCGGTACGGCGCAGTTGATTGATCGCTTGTAGCAAATCCTCGTTACGGCGTCGCAAACGAGCTATAAGCTGTTGTTCACTGGCAACCAGGCGACTGAACGAACGCCCCATGAACTCAGCAATCGGTAACGGCTGCTGATGCAATAAACGTTTGAACATGTCCTTGTCGAGCACGTGAACGATCGCTGCACTCATGGCGGTCGCACTGGCCATGCGCTGATGGCTGCCGATGAACAGTACCAGTTCACCGAAATACTCACCGGGCCCGAGGATCTTGTCAGGCTGTTCATTACCAAATTCCAGCCACACTTCACCCCTCTCGATGAGATACATGCTGCGGCCGAATTCACCCTTGCGAATCAACTGGGCACCCGATTCCACAGCACGCCGCACCGTGACTGACGTCAACAGCTCAAACTCAGCCTCACTCAGGGCATATTTCGCACTAGCCTCCGCCACCTGCCAAGCCGATGACGATCCGGACTGCTGGTCCACATTCACGACCGCTCCCTTTACCTGTGAATGGGTACGATACCTGTTGCCCGAAAAGCATGCCAGCAGCTCAACATTCAGGCTGCGTCAGCCTCCAGCTCTGCTTCAAACTGGGCTTTCTCAGTGGACCCTTGCAAGGCCGAGAGGGAGGACAAGCCGCCGCTGATTACCTGGTTAAGCTGATCGAAATATCCGGCCCCTACCTCGCGCTGATGACGTACTGCGCTGTAACCATTTTTTTCTGCTGCAAACTCAGCTTCCTGCAGTTCAACATAGGCCCCCATCTGCCGTTGCCGGTAAGCCGTAGCCAGCTGGAACATGGAATGATTCAGTACATGGAATCCGGCCAGGGTGATGAACTGGAAGCGGTAGCCCATACCTGCAAGTTCATTTTGGAAGTTGGCGATGGTGGTTTCATCCAAATGTTTTTTCCAGTTAAAGCTGGGCGAACAATTGTAGGCTAGCAATTTTCCCGGATAACGAGCGTGAATAGCCTCGGCAAAACGGCGGGCTTGATCCAGATCGGGAGTTGCGGTTTCGCACCAGAGCAGATCGCAAAAGGGAGCATAGGACAGGCCCCTAGAAATCGCCTGGTCGATGCCATGACGGGCCTCGTAAAAACCCTCAACGGTCCGCTTGCCGGTCAGGAACGGATGATCGGCCTCATCAATATCGGAGGTAACTAAGCCCGCCCCCATCGCATCGGTACGCGCCACAATCAGGGTCGGAACTCCAGAGATATCTGTGGCCAACCGGGCCGCCGCCAATTTCTGCACCGCCTCGCGGGTGGGCACCAATACCTTGCCACCCATATGCCCACACTTTTTCGCACTAGCTAATTGATCTTCGAAATGCACGCCGG
>CAJXGK010000365.1 GCA_913053815.1 uncultured Rhodanobacteraceae bacterium | reverse complement strand
AACGTCAGCGCCTATGGGACAGATTAGGGGTATTGCATAAGAGAGGATTTCTAGCTCATCGTAGTGACCGAAGGGAACGAAGATGAGACAGAAATCGCAGACACGACAGACGGCTGCCGCCAAGACCATCAAGGACATCCGCAGAGCGACGCGTAAGCAGTATTCGGCGGAAGAAAAGATCCGCATTGTGCTGGATGGCCTGCGTGGTGAAGAAACCATTGCCGAGCTGTGCCGCATCGAAGGCATCGCCCAGAGCATTTATTACAAATGGTCGAAGGAGTTTCTGGAAGCTGGCAAGCGTAGACTTGCTGGTGATACGGCTCGGGCGGCTTCTACGGGTGAGGTGACGGCCCTTCGCCGTGAGGCACGGGAGCTGAAAGAGGTTGTTGCCGAGCAGACCTTGGAGCTGCGGTTGCTTAAAAAAAGCATGATCGCGGATGGGGGAGACGACGCATGAGATATCCCGCATCAGAAAAGGTCGAGATCATTCGCCTTGTTGAGCGAGCACACCTGCCCGTCAAACAAACGCTGGACAAGCTGGGTATTCCCCGCACCACGTTTTACCGCTGGTACGACCGTTACCAGATTGGTGGCCCGGAGGCCCTAGAAGATCAATCTCCCAGGCCGTCTCGGGTCTGGAACCGTATTCCCGATGATGTCCGTCAGCGCATTGTTGACCTGGCACTGGATGTGCCGGAGTTGTCCCCGCGCGAACTGGCGGTACGCTTCACGGATACAGAAAACTACTTTGTCTCAGAGGCTTCCGTCTATCGGCTGCTCAAATCCCATGATCTGATCACCAGCCCGGCCTTCATCGTGATCAAGGCTGCTGACGAGTTCAGGGACAAGACAACAGCCATCAACCAGCTATGGCAGACCGACTTTACCTATTTGAAGGTCATTGGCTGGGGCTGGATGTACTTGTCGACGATCCTCGATGATTACTCGCGTTATATCATTGCCTGGAAGCTGTGCACGACCATGAAGACAAGCGATGTAACCGACACGCTGGATCTTGCCCTACAGGCGTCAGGCTGCGATCAGGCCCATGTTGTTCATAAGCCGAGACTACTATCGGACAATGGCTCCAGCTATGTCTCTGGCGAGTTGGCTGAATGGCTGGGTGACAAGAACATGGGCCATGTCAGGGGTGCGCCGTATCATCCGCAAACGCAGGGCAAGATTGAGCGCTGGCATCAAACCTTGAAGAACCGCATCCTGCTGAACAATTACTTCTTCCCGGCAGATCTGGAAGCGCAGATCGAGGCATTCGTCGATCATTACAATCATCAGCGATACCACGAGAGCATCAACAACCTCACCCCTGCAGACGTCTACTTCGGGCGAGGCCAGGCCATTTTAAAACAACGAGAAAGGATCAAACGGAAAACAATGGAGACCCGGCGCTTGCAATACCGCAAATACGCCGCTTAATATGATCAACCAGATGAGCCAGATCATCCTTTAGATCAGGTCGTTGAGTGTTCCAATTTATATGACGACGGACATAGATGATGTTTTTGCCATTGAAACTCATGTTAGGTCGGATCGACCGCTACGGCACCGATTCGGATGCAGAGTTGTTCACCGAACTACTCTACGCAGGGGAGTTCATCGTAAAGATGACTACGGCAGCATTCGTTTCGGGGATTGAGGACGACCATGAGAATCATCGATACCGGCTGCTGCATAGTTTAGTGCGCGCTGACGGGCTTGGAGATTGGGTCCAGTCCCTTGACGAGGCGTTAATAGGTCCCGCCTCGCAGCATATTTCAAGTGAATTAATTGGGGTAAAAAAAGTGTTCACCGAGCGGCTTGGCACGGGTAACTGGCAACATGAAACAGTCCATGACCTGTACGAGGTGCTGGTAGCCATCCACGACAGTACGCAACCAATTGGCGATAAGGTAGCTCTGCGCACATGGTTTCATAAATTTGCTGAGCTACGTAACAAGACCCGGGGGCATGGAGCACTGACGCCTGCTTTGCGCGCCAAACTAGTGTCTAAGCTCAACTCTTCAATCCGGTTGCTCTATGCGAATAACCCAATCTTTGAGCTGCCTTGGGCGTATCTCCATCGCAATCTATCTGGCAAGTATAAGGTGGTACAACTCGCGGGCGACCCTGCGCCCTTTGAGAAGCTGAAGTCTGCTGTTTCAACCACCGGCGAAAATTATGCAGACGGGATATATGTATGGGTCGGAGAATATAAGCGAGCCGAGCTCATTTACACTGACCTCGACGTATCCGATTTTTATCTGCCGAACGGCACCTTCCGGAATGGGGCGTACGAACTCCATTCGCTCATCACCGATAGCCGACTCCGGGGGGACGCGGCGCCCTATATGGTAGCTGTTGGCGAGCGCCCTCCGAGCGAGACCGAGGGCAAGGGCGAACTCGAAGTACTGGGCAACGCGTTCACCAACTTGCCCTGTACGACTTCCGGCTATGTGCAGCGACCACGGCTTGAGGAAGAGGTGCGCGAGGCGTTGACGAACGATCGCCACCCGATCGTGACCCTCGTTGGACGGGGCGGAATTGGCAAGACATCGATCGCTCTTTCAATTTTACACGAGATCACCCAGACGAACCGCTACGATGTAATTAGTCGCTTGTTAAGAAGCCGTTATGAGCACCGAGAACGGGTTTATCAGCGTCAATATTACG
>CAJXGK010000364.1 GCA_913053815.1 uncultured Rhodanobacteraceae bacterium | reverse complement strand
GCCTACGTGTACACCGAATCCGGCGGCACCTGGCACCAGCAGGCCGAGTTGCCTGCCAGCAACGGCGCGAAGGTTGACAACTTCGGCTGGTTGGTCACGATCTCGGGTACCACTGCCCTGGTCGGTGCGTTCGGCAAGAGCGTTGGCAATAATGCAGGCCAAGGCGCGGCGTACTTCTTTTCATCAAGTGCCAAGCTCGCCCATGCCCTCAAGGTGCCCGCCGCAGTGGCTTCGAACCCTCAATTGACTCGCCAGTACATCCTCAGCAATTCGAGCGCCACGGCCAGTGCTGCGGCTGCGGCCTATCTGCCCGTACCCGGCGCCGCGAGCTATATCACGGCCCCCGCCCGCCAGGAGAGCTGGCCCCCACGACCGCACTACAACGGCCGCCACCTGTCGGCTGGGCGCCCTCGCCGACAACGGTGACACGGCGTGCACCGTGCTGACACGGAAGACCACCGCAGCGGCCGGCTCGACCATTACCGAGAGCGCCGTGGTGGGCAACGCCACGCTGCGATTGACCGCCGCGGCTGCAATCCTGGTGACCTCCGCGATCCCACTAACGCTGAGCGGGCTGACGAAGCTCACCGTCAATGCCGGTCAAAGCAGCATCCAGACCCGCAAGCAAACCGAGCGTTATCGCTTCCAGCCTGGAACAACGGCCATGGCAGCCCCGAAATCCACTCAACCTACCGGCGTGTCTTCATCCTTGGCACTCCCAGCGGCTGTTGGGGCTCCATCACGCTCGAAGCCACGCACAATCGAGGCGGCGGCCTCGCGCCCGTCGTAGACCGCCCGCACCACCAGATCCGCGCCGCGTACCATATCGCCCCCGGCAAATACCCGTGGATGAGAGGTCTGTTGCGGTAACCGACCGTCATGACCAACCAGAACGCGGCCGTCTTCGCTGACCTCAATGCCCAATTTTGCGCACCATGCCGGTGGTTCAGCATGAAATCCAAAAGCGAGGATCACCGCATCGGTGGCGAGCACACCCTCTGTGCCGGTGACATTGCGGGGTCGAGTACGCCCGTCGGCGTGCACAATTAACTCGGTCTCGACGACTTCTACACCCTCTACGTGGTCTTTACCCAGTATCCGTAGCGGTTGACGCTGAAACAGAAACTCGACCCCTTCGGCCAGGGCATTGGCAATCTCCCGCAGTGAGCCGGGCATATTGGCCTCGTCACGACGGTATACGCAGTGCACCCTGGAGGCCCCCATCCGTACGGCGCTGCGCACGCAATCCATAGCCGTATCACCACCACCCAGCACGATTACGCGCTGGCCCTGCAAATCCTGATATGACTCAGGTACCGAGCGGCACTCGTCTTGCAGTATGTGCCGCCCATTGGCGATCAGAAACGGTAAGGCCTCTTGTACTCCGGGTAGCTCGCAACCCGAGAGCCCGCTAGCCTGCGCCCGGTAGGCCCCGGTAGCCATAAATACGGCATCGAAATCCTCGAGCAGACTCTCGAATGACCGATCCCGGCCCACCTCGATACCCAGGTTGAACTGCACGCCCATTTCTTCCAATACCCGACGGCGCAGCCGCATCACCTCCTTGTCGAGTTTGAACGACGGGATACCGAAGGTCAGCAGCCCACCGATTTCCTGATGGCGATCGAACACCTCGGCTTCGACCCCGGCGCGCAGCAATCGATCCGCCACGGCCAGCCCCCCGGGCCCAGCTCCGACCACCGCGACCCGACGCCCACTAGGGGCTACTGCGGAAAGTTCCGGGCGCCAGCCCTGGCGGAAGGCTTCATCCACCACCCAACTTTCAATTGAACCGATGGTTACCGCCCCGAATCCATCCTGCAAGGTACAAGCCCCTTCGCACAAGCGGTCATGAGGGCATACCCGACCACAAATCTCGGGTAACGGATTGGTCGCATGCATCAACTCCGCCGCCTCGAAGATCCGGCCTTCTTCGGTCAGCTTGAGCCAGTTAGGAATGTAGTTGTGTACCGGACACTTCCATTCGCAATAGGGGTTACCGCAATCCAGACAGCGTGCGGCCTGAGTGGCCGCCTCCTCGGGATCGAAGTCGCCATAGATTTCGTCATACCCCAGCACCCGTACCGGTACCGGCAGTTCATGCGGAAGGGGGCGTGGGACCTCGAGAAACTGAAACAGCTTTTTCTCACTCATGCCGCACTCCGCAACTCGGCCGTCAGAGAGTCCAGACTCGCAGCGCGCGGCTTGACCATCCAGAACTTGTGCCGCACATCGCGGAAGTCCTGGAGTAGATGTTGCGCCCAAAGGCTTTCGGTTTCCTCGATCTGCCGTTGCAGAAGTTTCTGTAAATAGTGCAGATGTTGCTCCATACCTTCAAGCGAAATCCGGTGAATATCGACCAGTTCGTGGTTGTAGCGATCGACAAAAACCCGATCTATATCCAGCACGTAGGCAAAACCTCCGGTCATCCCGGCACCAAAGTTCAAGCCACTGCGCCCCAACAAGGCCACCACCCCACCGGTCATGTATTCGCAGCAGTGATCACCGGTGCCTTCAATCACCGCCACCGCTCCGGAATTGCGTACCGCAAAGCGCTCACCAGCCCGGCCCGCGGCAAAGAATTCGCCGCCGGTCGCACCATACAGACAGGTGTTGCCGACAATCGTGCCTTCCTGGCTTGGATAGCGGGTGCCGGCAAACGGCCGCACCACG
>CAJXGK010000363.1 GCA_913053815.1 uncultured Rhodanobacteraceae bacterium | reverse complement strand
TACAGATTTTTGATTTTCTGCCGTGGTACGTGACCCGCAAGGATGGCTACGAGAAGGAGTTTGAAGTCGTATCCGGCCGGCCCCAGGGCAAAGGTTTGGTGGCCAGGTTGTCCGGTATTGAGGATCGGGATCGGGCGCAGGCTTGGTTGGGTGCAGAAATTAGTGTGGTGCGATCAAAGTTTCCAGCATTACCATCCGGACGCTGGTACTGGTGCGATCTTGAGGGCCTTGAAGTGATTACCCTGGAAGGTCTGTCACTGGGGCGGGTTAGGCGTTTGATTGCCACTGGTGCCAATGACGTAATGGTGGTCAGGGATAGAAAACGTGAACGGTTGGTACCGTTTGTGAACGGAGTCTGGGTCCATTCCGTTGATCTGAGTACAGGGCAGATTGTGGTGGACTGGGATCCGGAGTTCTAGAGAGTGGTGGAGTGGATTTGTGCGTATCGACGTGATCACCCTGTTTCCCGAGTTGATCCGACAGTGTGCGGAGGCAGGCGTGATTGGCAAGGCCCTGCGGCGCGGATTGTTTGATCTCGCGACCTGGAATCCTCGCGATTTTACCGAAGACATTTATCGTAGTGTGGATGATCGCCCATTTGGTGGTGGTCCAGGAATGGTGATGATTATGGCCCCTTTACGGGCGGCCATCGCAGCGGCGAAAGCGGTGGTTGACAAGCCGGTTCATACCGTGTTTCTCAGTCCGAAAGGGGTACGTCTTACCCAGCGGAAGGTAGAAAAGCTGGCTGGCTTACCGCGGTTGTTGCTATTGTGTGGACGTTACGAAGGCGTGGATGAGCGTTTGCTTGAACACGAGGTTGACGAGCAGATTTCCTTAGGGGATTTCGTGTTATCAGGCGGTGAGTTGGCGGCGGCGGCGGTCATTGATGCCGTCGTCAGGCTACAGGAAGGTACGTTGAACCACGTACAATCTGCAGCCCAAGACTCATTCTCAGACGGGCTGTTGGATTGTCCGCATTACACACGCCCTGAGAAGGATGCTCTGGGGGACGTACCGGAGGTACTACTTTCCGGTGATCACGCGGCGATTCGCCGGTGGCGACGCAAGCAGTCATTGGGACGCACTTGGCAACAGCGTCCCGATTTGCTGGCACAATGTCTGCTGGATGCAGAAGCACGTATGCTGTTGGAAGAATACCGTCGTGAATTTCTTGCGGCAGCGCAATCGGGGCCTGACAGGGCGTAGCTTTGAATAAAACAGGTGTAGAGATATGAATAAAATCATCGAACAGTTCGAAGCCGAGCAGATGCAGCACACGTTGCCTGATTTCTCGCCCGGCGATACCGTGGTGGTCAACGTCAAGGTTAAGGAGGGCAATCGCGAACGTCTGCAGGCTTTTGAAGGCGTGGTCATCGCTAAGCGCAACCGGGGGCTGAATTCGGCCTTCACTGTACGCAAGGTTTCGCATGGTATGGGGGTGGAGCGGGTCTTCCAGTCATTCAGCCGGGTTATTGAATCGGTCAAGATCAAACGTCGTGGCAAGGTACGGGGCGCCAAGCTCTACTACCTGCGAGGACTCGAAGGCAAGGCGGCTCGGATCAAAGAAGATATCGCTGCGCGCGGTCGCTGAGCTGAGGCGGCACTTGCCGCCGAGAAGATCACATAATTATCGGCTTGGGGTAGCCGCCTACTTCCGGGCGGCTCACGGAGTACTCGATATAATAAAGCCCACTGCTAGCTATGACTGGTTTTTAGTGTAGTCCGTGAGAAATAGGGCTCGCTACTCTGATCGGAGCACGGGCCCTGCTTATTCCTTCTTTGGATTTAGCCGACGGGGGTTTAGGGGGGGGGTAAACGGGCGTGGCGGTACGTATTTAAGTGGTCCGTTTAGTAGCCGGCAGACGCTCCGGTTCATGCTGGGAATTGCCCTGCACATAGCTGGTGGAGAAGCTGAATAGTAGCGACACGCTGGCCACATCTTCAACCCATTCGGCAATTGTTTCCTTGTGTAGATCCCGAGCACGTTGGCAAATATCACGAATGTATTGTTGGTTTTCTACATTGCGCGGCAGGTCGGTGGAAAAGGTTCGGTCCAACTTGAGAAAATCGGCATCCACATGGTCCAGGATTTGAAAGGAGTTTAGTCCTACACCGAAGCGTTCCAGGGCGATCCGACAGCCCGTCGTCTTGACGATTCCCGCAAACTGTTTGGCGGGTTTGAGATGGGCCATGACGCTGTCTTCACGCATTTCGAGTACTAACCGGCGTGGGTCGAAGGGATGTTGTTTAAGTTGTGATATCAGCCAGGGTGCCAGCTCGGGATCAAGTAGACTCGAAGTGGAAATTTTTACCATGAAGCACTGACTATCGCTATCCGGTGCGCTGAGCTGAAGCATGGCTTCACGGAGCACCCAACGGTCGACATGCGGCATGAGTCCATGTCTTTCAGCCACGGCAAGAAAGGTCTTGGGTAATACGATGCCTTGAGCCCCCTCCATCCGCAACAGCAACTCGCTGAAGAATGTTTCTTTGCCCATGAGGGCGATGACCTGTTGGTGGAAGAGAACAAAGCGGTTATTTTCAAGGGCATCCCTCAGCAGGGCAAGCCAGCGACTGTCTTGCTTGGCTTCGGCACGTTCATGGGCGGAAGGGTCGTACAGAACAAATTGGTTGCCAAATTTGAATATTAATGAAAATATTTTTCCTGTTTTTA
>CAJXGK010000362.1 GCA_913053815.1 uncultured Rhodanobacteraceae bacterium | reverse complement strand
TTGGCGAATGGTGCGGTCATAGGTGTCGGTGTACTGCATGGCAAATCCGAGGCTGCCACTGCTACCGAGAGTGACATTGGCCCCAAAGGTCGGACCGAACACGCTGGAATTGTTCTGCTGCCCGGTGTAGTCGGTGGTGCGGCCCAGCATCAAACCCAGATTCCAGTTCCAACGCTGATGGGAAAACTGCGCGCTGGCATTGAGGTTGCTGATGTCCAGCCGGGTGCGCGGATAGCTTGGGGTCGGCAGTTTTCCATTGCGGCTGCGCGAGGCATCAACACTCAGGCTGTAATACGGCGTACCCAGCCAGGCGGCGAAACTTCCGGGCTTGGGATTGCTTGACGGGAACAACCCGGCCATCCATTGCATACGCCGGGTATACACCGTCGCCAGCGCCGGATTGCTGTTGACATTGTCCGAATCCAGACCAAAACTGCCTTGTAAGGACCAGGTTTGACCGTTGAGGCTTTGCGCTAGTTGCCACTGGCTCAGATTGGGGGCAATGGCCGGATTGGCCAGACTGCGGAAAAAATTGCCGGTAGATTGATAACTCAGCGTGGTCTGCGAACTCACCGGCGACGGCGTCGCCCCAGACCCAGGCTGGTAGCTGATCAGGAAGTTTCGGGCATCATCAGAACGACGCGGTAGGCTGGGTACCCCGAAGTCGTACTCCGAACGTGCCAGCGCGGCATGAACATGCAGATGCCGATCCAACAACAGGCTATCGGCATCCAGCCCATAGGCGAGCCCGGATGGGGTGCTGAGAAACGGCACGTTGTAGGTTGCCGTACCATTCGCCACCCCACGTCCGGTAGCGTAGGCCAGAGTCAGCCTCAGCTCCTCGCTACGCTTGAACGGGTACAGGTCCAGCAAGACACCGGACACACGATGTTCCGGATCGCTCACTCCAAGACCGTGGCTAAACCCACTAATCACGTTCGAGCGCATCGAGAACACCCCGATCCGGCCATGCAGCGGTTGCACTTTCATCGTGCCGGAAATGCCTCGTCGATTCAGTTGCGAAACAACCAGGCCGTTGTACGGCAGCGACTGATCGCCCAAAACCAGATGCATGGTGGCCGATTGTGCTGAAACGCTAAACTGACTCAGCTGCACACCGGTTGTAGAGGCCCCTGGATTGACGGGATTGGTGGGGGACGCCTCGGTCAGATCGACCTGGGTAACCGTGCTCCAGCGTGCCCCCTTGGTCGTCAGGCCCAGCGCTGCCGACCCATCCGAACTGAAACGAGCCGGCAGCGGTGCCGACAAACCGTGTTGGGCAACGCGTTCGGATGCTGCCAGGGTTACATCGGCACGGAAGTGAGCCGTGGTGGGGATGGCTGCACCGGTCACCTTGGTGGTTTCCGCAACCGTGAAGCTCCACCGCCCATGTTCATGAACCACACCCTGGGTGTCATACTCGACCAGCCGCACTTGATGCCGGCCCGGCTTGAAGGCCTGTATGGGTGTGTAGACCAAGCCCGCCTCGCTATGATCGACGAGTGCGGTCACATCGATGGCATCTACTTCCAGCACCAATCGCGAGCGCGTCCCGGCATTCAGCGAAACGGGCAGGTCGATATGCAAGGCTTCGGTCGGAGTAAAAGCCTGTTTGTCACGCGATGGCTCCAACTGGGCCTGCCACGAACCCTGAGCCCAGCTGGTTGACGCCACCAGCATCAGCGCAACAAGCAACAACAGCGTTGAGTGACTTTTGTATCTCATCATGGCAGGTCCTTAACGGCGCAAGAGCTTCTTGCCGAACCGCGCGGGCCTGCTGGCACACCTGTTGGGCGACAAGAAGAATTGCAGCGGCCCGCCACTCCAGGTCTGGCCCGCAAAAGAAAGCGTGACGCCCAATCCGGCCTTTCCCGGCTTGAACTGCTGCGGGTAGGGCACAGGGACTCGTACCCACACCGAGCCATGGGCGGCAATACGCGGTACCGGGGCACTGCCACCCTTGGCAATGCCCTGGATTGGTATGATTTTGACCCTGACCGGCATACTCACTGCATTAGCACTGCTGTTTTCAACCTGCGCCCGGACAAACAGCAAGGTTCGGCCAGGGCCACACAGGGGATTGAAGCGAATCGTTGCATCAACCACCCCATAGGCATACTTGGGGCTGGTTGGATGCATTTTGATGGGCAATTTCGGCAATCCTGGTTTCGGTACTGCCGGTTTCAGTGCGGCCCGCGAGGACCCGGGCGAGTTTGACAAAAATGGGTGGGGTAACCTTGCCGTTGCCACACTCAGCATCAAGCCCAGGCTCAACCCCACCACCAGTCTGGTCCCAGTGTGAGCACCGCGTTGCCGGACCATCGCCCTAGCAACCGCTGCCGACAACCTGCTTGTGAACAGCGTAAACCCGTTCACCCAGCCACCATCAGAATCCTGTAACAGACGTTTCATCATCATCTCCCCAGCGTTAAACCCGAACCACCCGCACCTTCCGGGGCTGCCGTGCAGTCTTAAACCACGCCTTGTTTCTTTGCCTGCAAAAAGGGGGTAATCTGTGTGTGAATTAGGTGTGGGACCTAGTGAGGGACGTGGATGTCCCATCCAATCAATAGCTTGTATGTATTCGGACCATTTCGCCTGGCGCCTGATGAGCGTCATCTGTGGCGCGATGGAGCTTGTGTTCAACTCACACCCAAGGCCTTTGACCTACTGGTGATACTGGTCGAATCAGGCGGACACCTG
>CAJXGK010000361.1 GCA_913053815.1 uncultured Rhodanobacteraceae bacterium | reverse complement strand
GGTGCCAGCACGCCAGGCGCACCGTGTCCCGGACCGGCCAGGAAGATGGCGTTCAGGTCTTCTTTGACAATCAAACGATTCAAATGGGTGTACATGAAGGAAAGGCCCGGGCTTGCGCCCCAGTGACCCAGCAGGCGGTTCTTGATATGTTCGGGCTTGAGCGGTTCCCTGAGCAGGGGATTTTCCTGCAAATAAATCATGCCCGCCGCCAGGTAATTACAGGCTCGCCAGTAGGCGTCCACTTTCGTGAGCACTTCCGGAGACAGCGGGTTTTCGGTGATTTTCAGTTTGGACGCGGGAACAGACATAACAAAGATCTCCCTGGTATCAAAGCATTTTGGTTCAGCCTAAGCCGGAAACATGACCGGCAAATGACTTTACTGGCTGTTACGCAAATCAAGTATAGACGACGTCCTCCAGGCTGCCAGCTGACTCGATGCAGGGTGGCGGTCTAAATACCCGCATAGGGTGACAAAACATTGACCTGCTCTACACAGTAGTCCTTAAACAAGCGCACGATCCGCGAAAGATTGCGATTGCCGGGATAAACGGCCGACAAGCTTGTAGAGGGGAAACGCCAGTCCGGCATCACTTCGACCAACCTGCCATCGCGCAAAGCTTCACCGCAGATGATTGACGGAATTTCAGCAATACCCTGCCCCGCCTCTGTAGCGCACAGAACACCGGCATAATCGTTTAGCGCAAGCACACCCTCGACCTTTACCGTGTGCACGCTGCTGTTCCTGACCAGTTTCAACGACACATCGTCGAACCACCCACCAAAGGTAATCATACGATGCGTCGGCAGGTCGCGTGGATGTTCCGGCATGCCAAAGGCATCCAGATACGCCGGGGCAACGACCAGTATATGGCGGTAACGGATAAGCGGCCGGGCCACCAGGTTGCTGTCTTTGAGTTCGCCGACGCGCAACGCCAGATCGACAGCGTCCTGGATAAAATCCACTTCCCGTTCGGTAATCAGAATCCTGACAGTCACTGCCGCATACTCAGCCTGGAACGCGCTGACCAGCGGAACGATCAATCGATCTGCCAGACCAGGGGGCACGGACAAACGCAGGGTGCCCGAAATTTCCGCCTGTCGCTCACTTAGCATCAGCGTACCGGTTTCGATTTCCTCCAGGCCCCGGCGACAGTAGGCGTAGTAATCCTGCCCAAGCTCGGTCAAGCGCAGCTTACGCGTGGAACGTTCCAACAAGCGCACGCCCAACGCCTTTTCCAGTTCGGCCACTTTGCGGCTCACGGTGGAAATCGGAACACCGAGGCGCCTGGAGGCCGCCGAAAAACTCTGGTGCTCGACCACCCGCACGAACAAAGCCATGGCATTCAGATCAGGAGACATCTATTTTCCCATATATGGAATAATTATTCCCAATAATAGCGACTAATCCCGTCATTGGAAAGCCGATATGCTCTCTTCCACTGGCATAAACGCAGAGAGAACCCCAATGCGACTTCCCCTGGTAAATTCCGTAATAAAACCCCTGATGCTTGGCCTGTTGCTAAGCCTTGCTCACCCGTCTAGCGCAGAAGTCGTCGCCCCGGGCAACTACCGTGTCGACCCGGATCACTCAACGATTTTATTTACCGTCAGCCACCTTGGTACCAGTGTGCTGACCGGACGCTTCAATGCTGTTGAAGGAAGCTTCGTTGTGGGTCCAAATCAGGCGCCCAGGGTCGATATATCAATCAAGACGGCCAGCGTGGACACCAACCACGAAAAACGCGATGCCCATTTGCGCAGCCCCGATTTTTTTAACGTCAAACAGTTTCCAGTGATGCATTTTGTCGCCGACAAGGTCGACTACGATACGCAGGGCCAGCCGACAGCACTGCACGGCAAACTGTCCTTGCACGGGAAAACAAAGCCTGTGACTCTGGATCTCTCTCCTGTCGGTGCGGGCAAAGATCCCTGGGGTGGATACCGGGCCGGTTTTAATGCCAAAACCATCCTCAAACGCAGCGACTTTGGTATGGACTTCATGCCGGGCGGTATCGGAGACGAGATAACAGTCACACTGAATATTGAAGCGATCAAAGAATAAACCAGCGCAGGCCCCGTTATGAGTCCGACTCTGACCATCGTCAGCCAGAGCGTTATTCTGCCCTTCGGCTTATCCGGCTTGCTGCTGTGGCTGGGGCCGCACAGAGACGGGTACAAGGTCATCGGCAATGCTGCCATCTGGGTGATCGCTTATGCCTGGATTATCCACTTGCCGAACGTGCCTCCCGAAGAGGCCCTGGATTGGCTGTGGCTGTTGGTTGTAGCAAGTTATGTGACAACTTGTGTCGTACAACACCGCGCACGGTGGTTATCGCAAACATTGATACTCCTGGCCACACTCGTTGTCATCGCCTGGCCGGTGCTACGGTATCAGCTCTCCGGCGCGTTGGTGGGTGAACTCGTCGCTATTACGGTTACCGGTGCTCTACTGTTCAACCGATTGCGACACATACAGCCCACAACGCCCGCACTTTCCCTGGCCATTAATACAGTCGGACTCGCCATCACCAGCGCGTTGAGCGGCAGCCTTTTGGTGGGCCAGCTGGCAACAGCTCTGGCCGCACTCACCGGAGGGTATGCCGTCGTCGAAATATTTAATCGACTACACACAACCCGATTCAGTACACAGCAGATGCTGGTTCTGTTACCGATTTACCTGGGACTGCTGGCCATCGCCCGACTCTATGCAGAGCTACCGTT
>CAJXGK010000360.1 GCA_913053815.1 uncultured Rhodanobacteraceae bacterium | reverse complement strand
GCCGGGGGACGGAATCGAACCGCCGACACGAGGATTTTCAGTCCTCTGCTCTACCAACTGAGCTACCTGGCCAGTACATCTGATCCCGCCTAGTTCGTTGTGCAGGCAGACGTTATCGTGAGCTGCGTATTACATCGGTTGTGCCTGCATACGTCAAGACATGTGTTATGAATCTAATGATAACAGTTGGTTACAGTATGGTTTATGGATAGAAAGTCGGGTGTACCATAAACTTGAAGTCGTGAACAGACCGTATTGTGCGGTACTGGGTTTGCGGCATGTGGAGGGAGTCACCATGCGTAGTTCATTCAAAACTTCAGTAATCTTACTCGGTGTATTGGCCTTGCTGGTGAGTGGGCTGGCTTTGGCGGATACCGCCCAGGTGCAGGCCAAGAATCTTGCCCGTTTCGAGAAGTACGCCGGCAAGTCCGTGGATACAATCACGGTGTTCCAGCAGCAGGGCTGGCAGCCTCTTGGACCGCAACATATAGCTCTGTGGACCGGGGTCAATCAGGTGTATCTGATCAAGGTTGCTAAACCGTGTATTAATCTGCAATGGGCCAATGGGGTCGGCATCACTCCGCATATGAACCGCTTGCGTGCGCGCTTCGATGTCGTGTATGTGCAGGGTCAGGCCTGTGAGATCTTATCGATGCAGCCGGTGAATTACTTGGCTATGCGTAAGTCCGCCAAGACTACGGGTGATTCAATGCTCAATCCGAAGGCCATGGCGTCTCAGTCGGCAGTGTCTTCCGGGTCTTTGTGAGGTTCTGAGTAAGCCTCAGGACGGACATCTTCGCCGCCGAACAGGAATTTTTCCATTTCGGCGGCGATCAACCCACGTGCCTGTGGATCCAAAGGATTGAGGCGATACTCGTTAATTAGCGTTGTTTGCTGGACGAGCCATTCGTTCCAGGCTTGGCGTGAAATGTCGCGGTAGATACGTTGGCCGAGTTCACCGGGCCAGGGGGCATAGCTGAGGCCTTCGGCTTCTCGGTCGAGGCGTACACAGTGGATTATGTGTTGGGCCAATTTAGATTCTCCTCGAGTTGGTTTAGAAATTTTCGGATCGGTGCTGGCAAGGCTAGATCCATGGCTTGCTGTGGGGTCCACCAGTTGCACTGGTCTGATTCATGTACGCCAGAAAATGGAGTAACGCGATCGATCAGCCACGGTGTGGCGTGCCAATGATAGTGGCTGAAACTGTGATGGATGATGGGCAGGTTTTGTTGCCGACAGCCTTCAAGCCCGGCATGGGCTTGCGCTAGATTTCGTAAGGGTCCGATTGTTGTATCTTGTGGCAGGCTCCAGAGACCTTGCCAGACGCCGGTTTGAAGACGCCGTTCGAGCAGAATGCGCCCTTGCCGGTCGCGCAAGACCAGCAGTGTGGCCTGCCGAGTGGGCCGTTGACGTGGGGGGCGTACTTCGGGAAACTCGCTGGTGCGTTGCTGAGCATGCGCATAACAAGTGATACGTAATGGGCAGTCGCAACAACGGGGATGGTTGCGACGGCAGACTGTGGCCCCCAGATCCATAATGGCCTGGGTATAGGTGGCGGCTTGTCGTTCGGGGACGTGGGTTTCGGCCAGGTTCCACAGTTTCCGTTCGACCTTGCGGCGGCCGGGCCACCCGGCAATACCGTGATAGCGGGTGAGTACTCGTTTGACGTTGCCATCCAGGATTGGATACGGCAGGTTCCATGCCTGAGCCAGGATGGCCCCCGCCGTAGAGCGGCCAATTCCGGGTAGATCTAGGAGGGCGTCAGGATCTTTCGGCAATTGTCCGGCGTGTTGCTCGATGCAAAGTTTTGCGGTCTGATGCAGTTGCCGTGCACGCCGGTAGTAGCCGAGACCGGACCAGAGGACAAGAACCTTATCCTCACTGGCTGCGGCGAGGTCGACCAGCTTGGGTAGTTCGGATGTGAAGCGTAGATAATAGGGAATGACAGTGCCGACCTGGGTCTGTTGCAGCATGATCTCTGCTAGCCAGACGCGATACGGGGTGCGTGATTGTTGCCAGGGTAGGTCATGGCGGCCGTAACGGGTATGCCAGGAGAGCAGGGCAGTGGCCAGTTCGGATTGGGTAGAGGCGTGGCTCAAGGTGGAGTAGAGCTGATTCTGGCTTCGGGTTCAGTGCGGATCTGCAGGCCTTTGATGTGTAAGCCGGCATAATCGATTTGCTTCATTCTGGCCGTTCCGGTGATTGGAGGCAGACTGAGCCGTAGTGGTGTCGGGCCAGTGCCGGGATGGCGTAGCGCAGCCCACCACTGCTGTAACGCAGCGGGGTCGAAACGCATCTGCATTTGCCTGCCTGGTTGTTGGATCCGTACACTCAAGCGGGTACCAGATGGGGTGGGTTGCAATTGGAGCCTGATCTGTGCTTGGGGTCTGCTGACTTCTCCGGCAAGTAATAGCTTGGCCTGGGTACTGCCCAACCACTGCATACTACCCTGTAGCTTTAGAACGCCGATGATCGGTAATTGCCCCGTTATCTGCAGATTCTTCATCCCGACCAGATCATGAGACCGGTAGGGAATAGCCTTAATCCGTAGGTGTACGGGTTGCCCCGATCCGGTTAGCGCTGCAATCTGCAAAATGAAGGGCAAGCCGGGTATGAGGCGGCCAGCCTGCAGGTTGACGTTGCGTAGCAGGATCTCGCCACCCTGAGTAAGCAGACCGTTACTGACCACGATGCCGCTGCGAATGCGAGGTAGAAATGGTTTGCCACTGCGGGG
>CAJXGK010000359.1 GCA_913053815.1 uncultured Rhodanobacteraceae bacterium | reverse complement strand
GTGGGGTAGGGTGGTGATCGGAATCAACCGGCCAGGATAATTGTCGTCTGACCGGGCAGGTTAATTGTCGCCGAACATAAGTTATCGATTCCAGGCAAAAACTACCAATTCGCCACCCATAGACGATTTCTGGAGGGATGCTATGAACAGGTATGCAGTAGGCTTAACAACTCAAATTAGGAACGGGCTGGTTGTTGTGATGATGGTGTCCGGAATCTGTGGTGTTACGCTGACTTTTGCCGCCGATGTGAAAGGTGCGAAAGATCACCCGGTAGTCTCTCGTTACGAGGGCTCGGAAATCATCAATTACAATCAGGATACCTTCAACGAATACGCCCTGTTCACAGATAAAACCAAGGTCTCCGGCGGCGCCGATAAAAATGCCGCTTCGACGACGTTGTTCGAAGGTCGGGTAACCGCACTTACTTACCGTAATCCACCCGAGCGTACGACACTGGAGGTGTTTCGGAATTATGAGAATGCGCTGACTGAAGCAGCTTTTGAGACGCTATTCATGTGCACGAATAATAAATGTGGTGGAAGGAAATTCAGTCATGCTATTACACGAAAAATAAACTACATCAGGCTGGGAGAGTCATACGAGGATCAGCGCTATCTTGCAGCAAAATTGTCCCGGGACGAAGGCGATGTCTACGTGTCACTGTACGTCGCAATGGCTAGCGTGGGCGGGGGCGTGGATTTCAAACGGGTGATTACGCAACTGGATGTCATTGAAGTAGAAGGTATGCAGGAAAATATGGTCACAGTTGATGCCGACGCCATGGCCAAGGGTATCGATGAGGAAGGCAGGGTTGCGTTGTATGGCATATTATTCGATCTCGATGCGGCAACGATCAAGCCAGGGTCAAAGCCCACACTGGAACAGATTGCTGCACTGCTGAATGACAATCCGGATCTCGAACTCGTGATAGTCGGGCATACCGACAACCAGGGTAGCTTTGAATACAACATGGATCTGTCGAAACGTCGTGCGAAGGCTGTTGAGGCGGCGTTGGCAGGAGAGTATGGCATTGCAAAAGACCGCCTGAGTGCATGGGGTGTCGGGTACCTGTCGCCGGTTGCATCTAACAGGAATGATGCCGGTCGGTCCAGGAACCGGCGGGTTGAGTTGGTAGAAAAATAGGGATTGCAAAGCACGAGCTCCCTTCTGTATTGAAAAAGCAGCAGTATTCTTTTAACCCCGATTCAGCTCTATGAACCAGAGTCAGGATCGGGGTTAAAGCACAGATGCCTATGGACTGCTGAAAATTTCATCAAACGAACATCACAGGCGAACCGCCTGCAGCGGTCGTTTCGGTTGGTAACCTGCAATATCTTCTTCTTGTCCTGGACAATCCTGGCCTCTGAGGCGATTTGAACCAATTTGTGACTGGCAGCGACTCAGAATAACAAGGCGTGTCAAAAGACAACAGGAGTCGACCTATCATGAATGACCGGAACAGAACGTATGTGAGAATCATAGGCTGTATGGTATCAGCCATCCTCCTGTCTGTGGCTCAGGCGGCGAGCGACAACTCCGTTAAGGCGACCGTGATATCAAACCAATCAGAGGCGTCGGGTACCAGCATTAAGCTATACTTAAAGGTACCGGGAAAAGGTACCGGGAACGGGCATCACGTCATTGCCACTCTCCAGGGTATCGAACGTGAAGCCGTCACCGGCATCCGGGGTATCGGTGTCTGACAGTAAGTTAAGGTCCAGGGGATCAGGTACCAGCATCGGGCCATCAGCAGAATTTGGGCCTGCAGATCGTCCGTCGTGCGCCACACGGTTGGATCGCGATCACCTGTAAATCCCAGGTCATCACGAAACACGACGACATCGATGTCTTCGGAAAACCGATGGATTGCGCCAAACGCCTTGGAGAGTGAGGTGCCGCCCTTGAACAGCAACCGCGGATGATTGTCCGGGAGGTCATGGTAGAGGGCATTGAGCACCAGGCAGACCCAGAAGTCTTTTTCAATATACGTCGCGAGTGTGTCCAGACGTTCGGCAGCCGCATTGAAAACGTCTCTGCGCTCCTGATCCGGGAGCGACAGGAAGGCATCGAAGGCTTTGTTCATGAAGCCAGACGATGCGGTGTTGTGAGTTCACGGGCAATCGGAGTCGCCCATGCGGGCAGTGTTGACATACCGTCAATCAGATCCTGTATTACTGCAATTGGCAGGCGTTGGCTTAACCGGTTCAACATGCCGCTGTCCGCAGCCAGTGATGGGCCGAGCCACATCATGGCGCTCACGACGGGGGCTGCCGCATGATGGGCCCAGCGGATCAGGCCGGGCCGGACGTGCTTGAGATGGATCGTGCGATCCCCGACCGGGATGGCGCGAGTGCTGCCATCGGTCCAGTAGACGACCTTGGCGGGCACTGCATTGGTGAGTCCGAGCCGATGTGCCGCCGTGAGGCCATCGGGCATGACGCGAATGTTGTCCCGCCGGGCAATGGCCGCCACGGCGGCATCGAGGTCCACTGGCGCAGGGCGCCCCAGTACCTGACTGAACCGTGGCCAGTCATACAGTCCGCGGCCCACGCGCCGTAGCGTCCCGTCCCGGTATAGGCGTGACAGCGATTGGTCCACAGCAGCTCGATTGCCGAGATCCAGGAAGTCTTTTGCATTGAAGACCCAGGTACCACGACCATGGCCTCGGATACGCTTCATTATATTGTCAGATAAAACAGCCATTTGAGGTTATCAATAGTCAACTATCTGTCAGAAAAT
>CAJXGK010000358.1 GCA_913053815.1 uncultured Rhodanobacteraceae bacterium | reverse complement strand
CGCCACGGTAGATTCTTCCTAAGTCCGACAGGCTCTCAGGGGCACAGGCGGTGTAGACCGACCATGCGTTAAGAATTGTCACCAATCAGTGAGAAATAGGGGGTGAGCATGCATCTTGCATAGATGGCTTTGGCTGCCAGTGGGGCAGCGTCAGGGTGATCCATCTCGATGCATAACTCATCCAGACCCGTACGTCTGCCTATTAAGTCCGTGACAGTTGCCATGGATGGGCTGTGTGCGCTTGGGGCAAAGGGGGGGCGATGGTCGGTTGTCTGGTTGTTGGTAACGTTGTTACTTCTTGGGCTGACAAGTCTTGCACTAAGTATATTCGTGCTCAGCTACGGTTCCACTCTCAAGGCGATATCACCATGGTTGTGGTTGCTAATGGGGGCATGGTGGCTGCTGCTGCTTGTGGCTGCGGTAGGCAGTCTGTTGGCCAGGCGGCGTATGCAACGCGCTGAAGCACTACTTGCCGCACTGGTGGATGACTTGCACGAATCCATCAGTGTGGTCGACCTTAAAGGTCGTATTCTATATGTAAACCGAATGGCTGCATCAGCCCTTGGTCGTGATGTTGAAACGCTTTGTGGGCGTTCTCAACAGACTTTTCTTGACGATGCAGATACGCGGCTACGTGAAGCAGAGATGAGTGCGCTGTTGATTGAAGGAGGGCGCATCCATACGCGTCGGAAGAGGCCGGATGCGGCAGGACACATGGGCGATTACCTTATCAGCAAAAGTCTGCTGTATACCCTGGGGGGGCGCCCGTTTGCATTGCTAGAACTGGGCTGTGATGTCAACGGTGAACGAGCTAAGCAGAAGTTCCAGGAACAGCGTGATAGCGAGTGGCAGGCTCTATTTGAAGGCCATCCAATGCCGGCCTTGGTTGTGGGTCAGAATGATGGTTCGATACTGGCGGTCAACCCGGCTGCGGAGCGTTTTTACGGTTATTCGGCTGAGGACCTATTGGCGTCGGGGGTGTCAGCTTTCTGTAGCGATGGCAGCACGGACCCGGCCTTGGCGATGGTACGGAATGGCCAACACCGGCGCAATGATGGGCAGATATTGCCCGTAGAGGTCATTTCTAGTCCGATGCTATACGCCGATCGTCCGGTCCGTCTACTAGTGGTGCGGTCTCGTGCCAAATTTGACAAGACGCCCTCTATTATGGAAAGGCGCTACCGGGATCTGGTTGAGTCCGGTTTGTGGATGATGTGGACCCAGGATCGTGAGGGTCATCTGTTGGAGGTCAACCAAGCGGCTGCTACGGCATTGGGACATGAGATGGAGATTTTGCCGGGGACCCGCTTGGTTGATCTTGTCGACGAGGCGGATCAGCAGGTGGTCGAGGTGATGATTGGGCGTAGCGTAGAACGGAAACGCGATACTGGAGTGATTGCCGTTCGCGACAGTCATGGTGAACGACGAATGTGGCAATATCATAGCCTGTTCTATCCGGATGGGACGCCACCGTATGCCCTGGTGCTAGCGCAGGACATCACTCTACGTCAGAACTATGAGCGCCGGCTGCGTGAACGCAGCAATCGAGACCCGATGACCGGCGCTTATAATCGGCGATATCTTGAGGAGTTCATCGCGCGTCTGACTGCAGAAGATGAGATGGGTTGCATCATTCTTGATGTGGATCACTTCAAGCGCTACAACGATACGCACGGGCATGTTCGAGGCGATGAAATGCTGATTGAATTAGTGAGGTTCCTGCGTCGTACTAGTCGTGCCCACGACAGCGTAGTGCGTTTGGGAGGCGACGAATTTTTGCTGTTGCTGCCGGGCGCTAGTGATACGGCACTGCGGGAAATTTCCGGCCGGTTGATACAACGTGCTGAGCCGGAACTGGGGTTTCGGGTTTCGATGGGCTGGGCTCGGCGTAAGGGTGACGAGTCATTGGTGCAAACCCTGAATCGTGCCGATCAGCAGTTACTCGCCATGCGTGCCAAGGTTCGCGGACCGTCGCCAGGACGTCATTGATGACGCATACCGCCTACGACAAAGTGTGATAAGAATACCGACCCATAAGGTTTCTATTTCAGACTGCTTGTGTAAAGCGACCATCATCTGCCGTCACGTCTACAACACAGAGCCACTATTCACGTATGGATCGGCATCATCCTGGAAGATTTTTGCAGAGGGCACAGGAAGGGCAGGGGTGGCATTTCAGAAGTTGAGCAAACCCGTGAACAGCCCGCGGACCCCAAGCGACACCCCTCCGCCAAGTCACTACTTTAACAAGGGGGCGTGATCCCCCCCCCCAGCATGAAAATCAGATGACAGACTCCGGTGATGCGTCTTGCCCCCATAGCCTTAAGCTGCCGCCTGCAAGCGCTTCACAATTGGCCGTTGTTCAGCCTGCGACAGCTCGCAGTGGGTTTGCTTGCACCGTTATCCGGAATCGGGTGGTACTCACCCCGGCCCGCTCTAAGCGGATCGCCCAATCCGGACTGATCGGCCATCCATTGATGACACGTGGCAATGCCGTGCGAGACATGCCAAGCCAATTTGCGGCATCAGTAATTTCGATACCGACGATACCGAGGGGTCGCAGTATGTCTTCGCGCAACCGTTCGCCGGGGCGAGAGGGTTCATCATCATGGTTACTAGTGTGGTGCTTTATAAACCGTGAGCCATTTCATGCTGAGCTTGTTCAAGCCGTCCTCCGGCTTGGACAACCACCGAAAATCCCGTCATCCCGGGCGCCTTTTGTTTTCGTCATCCCGGGCTTAGACCCGGGATCCAATAGG
>CAJXGK010000357.1 GCA_913053815.1 uncultured Rhodanobacteraceae bacterium | reverse complement strand
CGGGCGATGGCCAGCAGGCGGCTGATGTTTTTCAGGGTCCGGTACATCGAACTCTATATTCGCCACGCGGTGTGCAAGGCGGCGATGCCGGCGTCAAGAGCGGTTTCGGTGCCAGCATTGTTAAGTACATCATCGGCCCGTTGCAGACGCGCCTGGCGGCTGCTCTGGGCCGCGATCATGCGTGCGGCGAGGTCCGCAGTGATGCCGTCCCGCTGCATTAGGCGGTTGCGCTGGATCGCCGGAGAAACATCCACCACCAGTATCCGCTCCAGCCAGCTGTAGGCGGGCCAGGTTTCGGTCAGCAAGGGGATGACCAGCATGGCGTAGCAGGCCTGAATGGTTGCGAGGTGTTGCCGGAACCAGGCCTGCACCAGTGGGTGGACGATAGTTTCCAGTCGCTGCCGTGCCACAGGCTTGTTGAAGACCAGAGCTCGTAGTATCGATCGATCCAGAGCCCCTTGCGGGCTCAGAACTCGAGGTCCCAATGCGGCCACCACGGCCTTGAGCCCAGAAGTGCCGGGGGCAACTACTTCACGCGCGGCCACATCGGCATCCAGGATGGCGACTCCCAGATTTTCAAAACGCCGGGCCACCGTGGATTTTCCGGCCGCAATACCACCGCTTAGGCCAACACACCAGGGCCGTGCCGCGGTCGGATTCATGGCCGCAGGAACAGACTCAAGTACCAGTGCAGTAGATCCGAGCCCGCCAGTAGCCAGATCCATCCAGCTATAGCCAAATAGGGGCCGAAAGGGATGGGCACACTGTGTTTCTTGCCACGTACAGCAAGGAAAATTGAGCCTGCGAGCGCTCCGGCCAGGGATGAGATCAAGACGATCGGTAACAGGGCAACCGGGCCCATCCAGGCGCCCAGTGCAGCCAGCAGTTTGAAGTCGCCATAGCCCATACCTTCCTTACCGGTTAGCAATTTGAAGAGCTGGTAGATGCTCCACAGGCTCAGATATCCGAACACAGCACCAAGGATTGCCGCTTGGGGATGCACAAAGACATGAGCCAGTGCAGCCAGAAGACCGATCCAGAGTAGCGGTTGAGTCAGACTATCGGGGAGCATCTGGGTGCGCAGATCGATCCCCGCAGCGGCAATCAGTATCCAGGTGAAGAACAGCGCCAGCAGCCCCTGCGGGGTGGCCCCGAAACGCCAGATTACGACCGCACTGAGAATGGCGGTGAGCAGTTCGACCAGTGGATATTGCACCGAGATGGAAGCTTTGCAGTAGCGGCAGTGACCCCGCAGCCACAGCCATGACAGCACTGGGATATTGTCCACCACGGCCAGTCGATGGGTGCAGACCGGGCAGTGTGAGGGTTCGCGTACGATACCCGGTGGCGGTTGGGAAGCAACTGCTGCACGGCTTGGTGTTGAGCCGTCTTGCTGATCTGCAGACGTTTCCAGCAGATCGCGTGCTTCGAGTTTCCATGCATACAATAAGCGTTCAGGGAGCCGCAGGATCACTACATTCAGAAAACTGCCGATCAGTAGGCCCAGGCCACCGGCGATGCCGGTCCAGACGGGGAGAGAAAAAGCGTTCAGGAATTCCATGGAAGGTACCGGTAATGACGCTTATCTCGGAATGCCGAGCGGACGGATAGCAACATGAGTTCAGAAAGTCCCGGCAAGCTTAAAAATGGGTAGGTACAGGCCGACCACCATCCCCCCAACAAGAATGCCGATCACGATCATGATCAGCGGCTCAAGCAAGGTGCTGAGTGTATCTACGGCATTTTCAACTTCTCCCTCGTAGAATTCGGCGATCTTGAACAACATACTATCCAGTGCCCCGGATTCTTCACCGATGCCGACCATCTGCTCGACCATCTTGGGAAACAGCTCGGTCTGGCGCATGGCTAGCTCAAGTTTGTGGCCGACCGAAATATCGTCACGCATTTGCAGGACGGCCTTGGCATAGACGACACTGCCGGTGGCGCCCGAGACCGCTTCCAAGGCCTCAACCAGAGGCACTCCGGCCTGAAAAGTTACTCCCAGGGTACGAGCGAAGCGGGCGACTGCGGATTGCCTAAGGATTTTGCCAATAATCGGAATCCTCAGGGTCATGGCGTCCAGAGCATGTGCGAAAGGCACGGATCGCTTGTAAGCCATTATAAAGCCGATAATAATCAGAACCAGGACAATCAGAATCCACACTCCATTACTCTTCACGAAGTTTGATGCGTTGACAATCATCTGGGTGAAAGCCGGTAGCTCGGCACCGGCTTCGTGAAATACGCCCTGGAATACCGGAACCACAAAGATCAGCAAAATCAGGCTAACGATCACCGCAACCGATAGCACCATGGCGGGGTAGAACAGGGCTTTTTTAATCTTTGACTTGATCGCTTCCATCCGTTCCTTGTAGGTTGCCACGGTGTCCAGCACCATATCGAGGACCCCCGCTGACTCGCCGGCACGGACCAGATTGCGGTACAACTCGTCGAACTGGACCGGATGCCGGGCCAGCGCCTCATGCAGCGAAGCTCCGTCTTCGATGGCTGTTTTTACATCTTCTTTATCGGTAATTAATCTACCTTGTACATCCTTATTTCTTTGGTATTGATTGAGTAGTGTAATCTGCTTTACATAGCTTTGAAACAAGTCATTTAGCCTTCTGATTTTGTGGGCTTCTTTGGGTAAATCTATTTTATTGGCAAACGGGTTTACCACATCTAAAGGCTGTAATAATCGCATACAGTTTCTTAAAAATTGGGTGATTTCTTTTTCTTTTTTGCGTTGACTTTGTCTTT
>CAJXGK010000356.1 GCA_913053815.1 uncultured Rhodanobacteraceae bacterium | reverse complement strand
CCACCCCAGTGTGCGTGAGGCTGCGGTGATCGGTGTCCCCGATTCAAAATATGGCGAAGTACCGCTGCTGGCGATGGTGCTCAAGGAAGGAACCCAGCTCACGCTGGAGGAGATGAGCACCTATTGCGAAGGCAAGTTGGCCCATTTCAAGATCCCCAAATATCTTGTCAAGCTGGAGGCGCTACCGCATACCGCCACTGGTAAGGTGCGCAAACATGAATTACGCCAGAACCTGGCCGGCAACACCAATCTATCCATTACCTAAGCCAAAGCACACGCCGCTGCGAAAGCACGGATCTCTACGCCTATCAGTGACCTCCAAGTAATCAGTCCTGTCGGGCGCGACCATTGTCGGGAGCATGACTATGACTACTGGGCACAGTCCCTACTACACAGCCGAACACCAAGCCTATCGCGAGACACTGCAGCGCTGGGTGGCAAGCGAGATCGAACCCTATGCGGCGGGTTGGGACGAAGCCGGTAGCTTTCCCCGCGAGCTATACAAGAAGGCCGCCGACATCGGCCTGATCCCGATGGGCTACCCCGAAGAATACGGCGGTATCGAAGCGGATCTGTTCTATCTGATCGTGGGGGCTCAGGAACTGGCCCGGCCCGGTGTCGGGGGCCTGCTGGCTAGCCTGTTCAGTCATACCATTGGTACGCCACCGATCGTGCGTAACGCCAGACCGGAACTAAAGTCACGGGTAGTCCCACAGATTCTAGCGGGCGAAAAGATCAGCGCGTTAGCCATCACCGAGCCCAGCGGCGGCTCGGACGTGGCGGCTCTACGTACCACAGCCCGTCGCGATGGCGATCACTATGTGGTCAATGGCTCTAAGACCTTTATCACTTCAGGCATGCGTGCTGACTACTACACAGTGGCTGTACGCACCGGTGAGCCCGGTCACAAGGGTATTTCGCTGCTGCTGATCGAGCGCGATACCCCCGGCTTTTCCCGTACCCAGCTAGAACGAAAGATGGGATATTGGTGCTCGGACACAGCCACCCTGTATTTCGACGACTGTTGTGTGCCGGTAGAGAACCTACTCGGCCAGGAAAACGGTGGTTCGCGCCTCATTATGCAGAACTTCAATCACGAGCGGCTATTCCTAGCCGCCGGTTGCAATGGTTTTTCCCAGACCTGCTTGGATGAGGTGGTTACTTATGCGCGCGAACGCATAACCTTCGGCCAACCGCTGATCAATCACCAGGTCATACGACACAAACTGGTCGACATGGCCATGCGTATTAATGCGACCCAAGCCTATCTGGAAAACCTAGCTTGGCGTGTGGAGAACGGTGACAACCCGATAGCGGATACCTGCCTGCTGAAGAACCAGGCCACCCTGACGATGGAGTTCTGTGCTCGCGAAGCCGTGCAAACTCTGGGCGGTGCCGGCTACATCCGGGGGACAAAATCTGAACGGATCTACCGTGAAGTACGCGTCAATGCCATCGGCGGCGGTGCTGAGGAGATTATGCGCGACCTGGCTGCCCGTCAGCTCGGGTTCTAGCTGTTCACACCAACGAGGATAGACCATACGTATGGCTGACAAAATAGTAAGAATCGGTGGGGCCTCGGGCTACTGGGGTGATTCGGTGTGCGCGCCGTTCCAACTGCTTCAATCCGGCCGGATTGATTACCTGATTTTTGACTATCTGGCAGAAATCACCATGTCGATCTTGGGTAAGGCGCAGGCTATCGATCCACAGCTGGGTTATGCAACGGATTTTATCTCACGGATGATGAAACCGCTGATGGGGCAGATCGTAGATAAGCGTATCAAGGTCATCGCCAATGCCGGTGGTATCAATCTGCAGGCTTGCTACCGGGCGCTAAAGCAACTTGCAGAGGAAGCGGGGGTGCCGCTGAAGATCGGTACGGTGGAAGGCGATAACTTGCTGCCACGCGTCGACGAATTACGTGGACAGGAGATCCGCGAAATGGCTACGGGTGAACCCCTGCCAGAGCAACTGATGAGCATGAACGCCTATCTCGGCGCCTTCCCCATTGCCGCAGCTCTCGACGCCGGCGCAGATATCGTTGTCACCGGACGTTGTGTTGACAGCGCGCTCGCCGCAGGACCATTGATCCACGAGTTCGGCTGGAAACCCGATGACTATGAACGCCTTGCGGCGGCTAGCCTGGTCGGTCACCTCATTGAATGCGGCGCCCAGGCCACTGGCGGTAACTTCACAGACTGGGAAGAGAGCGAGCAAGGATGGGAAAATACAGGTTATCCCATTGCCGAGGTCAACGCCGACGGCAGCTTTGTGTTGACTAAGCCCGCCGGTACCGGCGGGCTGGTGTCACCACTGAGCGTCGGTGAGCAGATGGTCTACGAAATCGGCAACCCGGCTGCCTATCTGTTGCCCGACGTGAGCTGTGACTTCACCCAAGTGACGATGCGGCAGGTCGGCCCGGAGCGGGTATTAGTATCCGGTGCGCATGGCCGCGAACCCACTGCCAGCTACAAGGTCAGCGCCACCTATGCCGACGGCTTCGGTTGTATTGGGACATTTGCGGTAGCAGGCCGACAGGCTGTGCGCAAGGCGCAGCGGCAGGGTGAAGCGATTCTTGGTAAGACCCGCCGACTACTTGAGCAACTGCGTTGGGGCGATTACCGCAAGACGGCCTTACAGGTCATCGGTAGCGAATCGGTCTACGGCCCTAATGCCCGACCTGAAGCACTGCAAAATCGAGAAGTAGTGTTGCGTTTGGGGGTGCATCATGCACGACGCGAAGGAGTAGATCTGTTCTCCAAGGAATTTTTGG
>CAJXGK010000355.1 GCA_913053815.1 uncultured Rhodanobacteraceae bacterium | reverse complement strand
CTAAAATGGCGCGGGCGTTGAATGTCATCGGTTTGATGAATACCCAGTTTGCGATCCAGGGTGAAACCGTGTTCATCCTTGAGGTCAATCCACGTGCGGCACGGACGATTCCTTTTGTCTCGAAAGCCATTGGCTTGCCTCTGGCCAAGATTGCGGCCCGCTGTATGATTGGCAAAAGCCTGGCCGAGCAGGGTATGACTGTAGAACGCATCCCGCGTTACCATGCTGTCAAGGAAGCCATTTTTCCCTTTTTGAAGTTTCAGAATGTGGATCCGATTCTGGGTCCGGAAATGCGTTCAACCGGCGAGGTAATGGGTTTAGGACGAAGTTTTGGTGCGGCTTTTGCGCGTGCCCATGAGGCGGCCGGGATCCAGGCACCTGTTCCCGGCCTCGCATTCTTGTCCGTGCGCGACGCTGATAAGTTGTGGTTGCAGCCGGTTGCTGAGGATCTTTTGCAGCGGGGCTATCGCCTGATTGCAACAGGTGGCACACAGGCATTTTTAACGGCACACGGTTTGGCTTGCGAACGTATCAACAAAGTGCTGGAGGGGCGGCCACACATTGTGGACTTGATCAAGAATCGCGACATTGCCTTTATCGTCAATACCACTGAAGGCAAGCAGGCCATTGCCGATTCATTTTCCATACGGCGCGAGGCGCTACAGCATCGCGTCACCTATTCGACAACTATTTCCGGTGCGCGTGCTCTGTTGCATTCGTTGGATCATCGAGATAGTGGCGAAGTACTGAGCTTGCAAGAACTTCATAAGGAATTTGTCCAATGAACCGTATCCCTCTTACCCGGAAGGGCGCCGGGCGTTTGCGCGAAGAGCTTGAGCAACTCAAAAGTGTTGATCGCCCCCAGGTGATCCAGGCCATTGCCGAGGCCCGCGCTCATGGTGACCTGAAGGAAAACGCTGAATATCATGCAGCTCGTGAACAACAAGGCTTTATCGAAGGGCGGATCAAGAATCTGGAATCGACACTGTCTTTTGCCGAGGTTATCGACGTGGCCCGTTTGCAGGTGGCGCCGCGTATTGTTTTTGGTGCAACCGTCGAGCTACAGGATGAGGACAGTGATGAAACCATCATTTACCAGATTGTTGGTGAGTTGGAGGCCGACATCAAGCAGGCCAGAATTTCGATCAACAGCCCCTTTGCACGCAGTCTCATCGGCTGTTCCGTCGGCGACCGTGTGGAGATGAAAATACCTTCCAGGATTAGGCAGTTGGAGATCGTGACCGTTCGCTACGTCGATTGAAATCATTCGTGGCTGAGATTCTGTATTTACTGCTCCCTGACCGTGATCATTGCCGGGATATCGGCAGTAAGGTTTTTTCCCGCTGGATGGCTCGGGCAGAGCCACTTGCTCACACCGTTACCGGCTATCTTGCAACGTTGGGGGGATGCTTCAATTGGGGGCCGGGACCCATGCCCGTTGCGGCCCTACTGCGCCAGTATGCGCTAGGTGAGGCCGCTGACAATATCTGGATATGTGCCGATCCGGCTTACGTGCAGCCCGATATGGGTGGTGCGCGGATGTTGGCTTGCAGCGGGTTTGATTTGACGGATACGGAAGTCGGTGCCTTGAGCAGGGTTCTCAAACCTTTGTTTGGGGATGCCGGATTGCTGCTGGAGACTACTTCATCGGAACACTGGCAACTGCGGCTCCCTAAAAACCGTCCGTTACCCGATTTCGACCCGCCTGAGCAGGTGCTTGGTGACAGTCTGCTGGCGCATCTTCCCGAAGGTAGGTATGCCAGATCGTGGCAGGCCTTGTTCAATGAGGTACAACTGGTATTGCATCAGCATCCGGTGAATCGGGCGCGCCAGCAACAGGGGGTATGGCCCGTCAATTGTCTCTGGTTCTGGGGTGCAGGGGCGTTACCGCTGCAGGTTTCTACCCAGCTTGACTGGGCCATGGGGGAGGACACCAAATTACTCGCCCTGGCATCCCAGGCGGGTGTGCCGTGTTACCGCCAGGTTGATATGCACCACCATTTTGGGGAGGATCTGGCGGGCAATGGTCTGATAGATTGCACACAGCTTTGTAGCAATGATCTGGGCCAATCATGGCAGTGGGCGATGACTTGGTTGCATGCTGCGCGAAAGCGCGAGTTGCATGGGCTGGGTGTGGATGGGCGGCGCTGGCGTCTGCGCAGCAGGGATCGTTTTCGTTTCTGGCGCCGTGGTGGAGAAGCATGAATCCACCACCGATCCGCCGCCGGGATACAAAGCGCGTTACCGGCCCTTGGCCGGATTGTGTGCACCCGGTACTGCAGCGGGTTTATGCAAGCCGTGGGGTGCAGGCGCCGGAACAGGTCGAGTACCGCCTGCAGCGCTTACTACCTCCCGCTTCCATGAAGAGTATCGATATTGCTGCCGGTCACTTGGTCGGGGCAATCCACCGCCAGGAATCGATCCTGGTGGTGGGTGATTACGATTGCGACGGTGCAACGGCAACGGCGGTGCCGCTTCGGTTGAATATCGCGTCCCCAGCCGCTTTGCTCATGGCTACGGCTTGAGCCCTGGGTTGGTAGAGCTTATCGACCCGGTTCCGCAATGGCTGATTACAGTGGACAATGGGATTGCCGCACACGCCGGGGTGGCTGCGGCGCGAGCACGTGGCATGCGGGTAATCGTCACCGATCACCATCTACCCGCTGCCGGGCTGTTGCCTGAGGCCGAAGCGATCATCAATCCCAATCAGGTTGGTGATGAATTCCCCAGCAAATCACTGGCGGGTGTTGGGGTCATGTTCTATCTGTTGCTTGCT
>CAJXGK010000354.1 GCA_913053815.1 uncultured Rhodanobacteraceae bacterium | reverse complement strand
AATCTTCTGGCGACTCGGCGGTTGTGTCTGGATGAGCGGAAAACCCCTTGATTTCTCGGCTCAAATCGCTCATTCGCTGCGGATCCACAAACGTCTTGGGGATCGTCGGGCAAGGGTCTTCGGCGTGTTGGTCGCTGATCATGCTCACACAGCAACCGACCAGTGACTCGCGCCAGTAACCCTTCGCCTGCTCCGCTTCCGGCTGGGCCGCGCGGTCGCGAATTTGGATGCGCCCGCCGTCCATCATCACGCACGCCACTTGTGGCACTTGGTCGGTCGGGCTCTGGCGCCGCGCCGGCAGTGGCAACGCCTCGTACTGCGCAGCCGCCGTGTCGACGCACTCGACCCGTTCTTGCCCGGTCCGTTTGGTCCAGCGTTCGACCCGTTCGCGCGAAACGTCTACCTCGGCCAACGCATCGAGGTCCTTGGTCGCAGCCGCAAACGAAGCCGACTGCGCACCGGCATGGACGACCTTCTTGAGCACGCCAGGTGTGAACGGACAATCGACCTCAACACCGATCACTTCGGTCATCGGGAAAAAAAGCCTTGCGACAGCAAGGGCAGAAATATTCCGGTTCGCTGATCGCGACCGAGCCTCGCCGGCTGATCAACTCCCGCTGGCGGTCACCTTGGTACCGGCCCCGCTTGCCGCACTGCGGACAGTTGGCCTCTTCGGTGGCGGCAGCTTCGACGTGGGCTGCCGCTTGGCGCTCGATCAGTGTTGTTGCTACCGCATCACCCACCTCAGCAGCCATCTGCTCGATGGCCGCCAGCCAGCACTCTTCATCGGCCACCGAAACCTCACCGATTTCCAGGCACATCTGCTCAGCAAATGCCCGCACTCGACGCCTAAACTGATCGGTAGTTGCCATCCTTGGCTACTCCTATTCTCCAGCTTCACGCTGAGACATCCCCCTGCTCGTCAAATCCTGCTACCACTTCTACACCACATCCCCCTCCCGCGCAAAGTGCAGGGTACACCCGCTGGTTCGGGTGCATGTCAGGGATTGTAGTCCTCAGGCGGCATTTTGGGCGAGACATTCGCGCCGCAGGGTCGATTTTCCAGGACGATGGGTCATCAATCGAACGAGTCGGTCATCATCGCTCAATGATGCCGAGCGAATTTTCAGGATTGCCTCGGCGCCCTCCGGGTTATTCCAGAACATCTCGGTGCCCTTGATGCGATAGTTCATCTCCTTCACCGCCGATTCCATCCAGGCACTCGTTGTTGGCAATCCCATTTTGCGATGCTCGTCATATTTCATTCGTGAGCGATTGTTCTGGAGGTAACCAATGACCCGACGCAACTGTTCCCGCGGATCATCCTCGGCGACATCCTCGGGCGGATGTCCGATTTGTGCTTGTCGGACTTTTAGTTCCGCGATGACTAGCGCGATGTTGCCCTGCCAGGCAGCTCGCATCCAGCCAGCATATGCGGTCCATGCCTGCTCCGTTTTTCCCAGGCAGGCAATCGAAGCGGTGAAGAGATAACTTACCGCGTGGGTAAAATCGAGGATCGGCACGTAGTCGGCAAAATGCTCGTGGTGAATTGACCAATTGCACGTCAGGCCGTCGGCAACGAAGGCCTTGCGATCCGCTTCACCGAATCGTCGACGTGTTGCCTCTCGGTACATCTGCTTGCCGAATTCTTTGGCGCTCTCCATGCTCGATATGACTGTGCGGAGCAACCGTTTTGGCTTGTGCGTCGTGTTGCGGCTGCTGGGATTCTGCTCGTCAGAGGGTTCCGCTTTGTCATCTGCCTGAGAGTCGTCGGAGCCTGTCTTCTCCGTGGTTTTCGCTTTCTCTGTCAATTTCACAACGTGGTCGGGATCAAGAAAACAAGACGGCGGTTCGGGCTGTGGATCAACTTCCGAGGTTTCACTGGTCGCGCTGACAAAGATCGCATTCTTCGTTTCATTCCATCCTTTCGAGGTTAAATGAACGCCGGGGCCGCAGCCTGTCTTGCGAGTCCGAATGCGGCCGCCGTCAAACTCGACAACGGCCAGCGAAGGAACCGTGACTTTACTATGAAGCACGCTTTGCCACTGCTCTTGCTCGGCAGCTTCCAGGTCGTTGCCGACCTCCAGCGAGATGCGCTCAATCGTGTTTGGAGAGATGTCTAACCCGACGACACGTTTCATCACAATCGAAGCTCGCTTCAACGATCGGGTCTCGGCATTGAGAATGATCATCTGCCGTTTGAATCCTGGTGTGGATTCTCTCGGGTCTAGGCCAAGTCTTTCACGCTGAGGGAAAAAAAGACCGTCGACATCGACGGCAATGGGCAACCGTTTCGATCAACTCCAGCGGCCCGTCCATCGAGTGAACCTCCCGCTTGTTGATCTCGACGTGGCAAGATCGCCCACAGTCGGGGCAATCGATGTCGGTGTCTTGCTCGGCTGCCACTTCGCCGGCCCGACTCGCCTGAACCAGGCAGCTAAGTCGCCGGCCAACTTCGTGGGCGGGCATTTCGATCTCATCGAAATGCGGCGTCCCCGATCCCTGTTCGATAGCCTGGATCTGGCAGGCAACATCGGCTGCCCGTTTGAGAATTTCCGCCAGATTTCTTTCGAGTCCTGTTTGTTTCGCGTCCATGCGATTCCCCCGGAGAGCTAACCAATCAAACGTATGCCCCCTAGATTAACGCATGAACCCCAAAACCTCCTATTGACGTTTTCGGCAAGCCCAAAGCCCCTGCAATCCCTGACATGCACCCCGAGATTTGGACCGCTCGCGTGTGAGATTGACCCGATCAGGGTGGTTTGTTATTGTCCCCG
>CAJXGK010000353.1 GCA_913053815.1 uncultured Rhodanobacteraceae bacterium | reverse complement strand
AGCTTCAGCATGAAGAGAGTCTGCGGGAGCTTGAAGAGGATATTAAGCTGTTAACACCTCCTCGAAAAAGGAAGGACTCCTCATGACCCGCATCACCGAAGACGCAATAGAACAAACTACGCTGGAGTGGTTAGAGGATCTCGGCTACGAAATTGCCCACGGCCCCGATATTGCCTTTGACGGGCAGGCCCCTGAACGTGATGCCGACGCCAACTATACCGACGTGGTTCTGCTTGGGCGTTTGCGCTCCGCACTCGAATGCATCAATCCTGCGTTGCCTGCCAATGCCATCGAAGAAGCAGTTCGCAAGATTACCCGTCCCGAGAATCTGTCGCTGATCGAGAACAACCGGGCATTTCAAAGGATGCTCACCGACGGCGTTGATATCTCGTGGATGGGTGCTGATGGCGAAAAGTACGATAAGGCATGGCTGGTGGATCTGGTCAATCCCGACAACAACAACTGGCTGGCCGTTAACCAGTATACCGTCGTGGAGGACAAGCGCGAGCGGCGGCCGGATGTTGTGGTGTTTGTCAATGGCCTGCCGCTGGCGGTGATTGAGCTGAAAAACGCGGCCGATGAGAAGGCTACCATTCGCCACGCCTACAATCAGCTCCAGACCTACAAGGAACAGATACCGTTGCTGTTTACCTGCAACGAGTTGCTCATTATTTCCGATGGCATGCAGGCCCGTGCCGGGACGCTGACATCCGGATGGGATCGTTTCATGCCGTGGCGGACGATTAACGGGGCCGATCTGTACCGCGAACCGGGCAACGAAAAGCAGTCCGATGGTGTGGTTCAGCCCGGTCTGGAGACCCTCCTCAAGGGAATGCTCAACCGCGGCCGCCTCCTGGATTACTGCCTCAATTTTATCACCTTTGAGCACGACGGTGGGGACACCTCGTCCATCGCCAAGAAAGCGGCAGGCTATCACCAGTATCACGCCGTAAATAAAGCAGTCGAATGCACGCTTTCAGCCTGTGGAATCGAGGCTCCGGCAAATCTTCAATATGGACGGTTTCTGGAGGCACAAGCCGCCGATCCTTTCAATATGCGTGATAGGCGGGCTACGCCCTATGGATCTGAACGGGAATTTGGTGACAAGCGCATCGGGGTGGTGTGGCATACCCAGGGTTCGGGTAAAAGTCTGTCGATGATGTTTTTTGCCAGCAAGGTGATCCGCCATCCCTATATGGAAAATCCGACGGTGCTGGTGATCACCGACCGCAACGACCTGGACGATCAGCTGTTCGGCACCTTTTCCAACAACCGCGAACTCCTGCGCCAAACTCCGGTTCAGGCAGGGGGCCGAGCCAACCTGCGGGAGCTGCTGCAGGTGGCTTCCGGCGGGGTTATCTTTACCACCATACAGAAGTTTCTGCCGGAGAATAAAGGCGACAGCTATCCGCTGCTCTCTGAGCGGCGCAATATTGTTGTTATTGCCGACGAAGCCCATCGCAGTCAATACGATTTTATCGACGGCTTTGCCCGGCATATGCACGACGCTTTGCCGAATGCCTCGTTCATCGGCTTCACCGGCACACCCATTGAGAATGACGACCGGAGCACGCCTGCCGTCTTTGGGGACTACATCGACAAATACGACATACTCCGCGCAGTCGAGGATGGGGCTACAGTTCCGATCTACTACGAAAGCCGCCTGGCACGCATTGAATTGAATGAAGCCGAAAAACCCACCATTGACCCCGAGTTCGAAGAGATCACCGAAGGTGAGGAAGAAGAGAGCCGCAAACAACGGATGCGGAGCAAGTGGGCCTCCATAGAGGCCATGGTTGGAACCGAGAAGCGTATCGGTCTTGTGGCTGCCGACCTGGTAGATCATTTCGAAGCGCGGCAAGAGGCGATGGACGGCAAAGCTCTGATCGTTTGTATGAGCCGCCGTATCTGCGTGGAACTGTACAACGCCATCGTAAAATTGCGCCCGGATTGGTACAGCTGATGACGACAGCAAAGGCCAAATCAAGATTGTCATGTCGGGGTCGGCCTCTGACGAATTAGCCTGGCAACCTCTATATTCGCACCAAGAAAGCTCGTGAGGCCATGGCCAAGCGATACAAGGACGCGAAAGATGAACTGAAACTCGTCATTGTCCGCGATATGTGGCTAACCGGGTTTGACTGCCCGAGTATGCACACAATGTACCTGGACAAGCCCATGGGCGGCCACAACCTCATGCAGGCCATCGCTCGGGTGAACCGCGTATTCCATGACAAACCGGGTGGCCGGGTAGTCGACTACCTCGGCCTGGCCGATGCCTTGAAACGGGCGCTTGCCAACTACACGGCCAGAGGTGGCAAAGGCAAGGCAACCGTAGATCAGAACGAAGCCATCGCAGTTCTGCTGGAAAAATACGAAGTCGTCCGCGACATGTTCCACGGATTCGATTACGCCCCCATCGTAGGGGTAGGTCCCTGTGCCTGCCCTGCGGCGCAGCGCATGACAGGAATTGCCCAGGCGATGGAATTTATCCTGGGGTTTGAAGACGGGAAGAAACGTTACCTCCAGGCCGTGACCGTTTTGTCCAAGGCATTTGCACTCGCGGTCCCTCATGAAGAAGCTCTGGCAATTCGCCAGCTAGTATCACGGGCGGTGTCCTCAACCGAGGCGGCGGATATCTTCGCGGCGGCCGGTCTCGATAAACCGGACATCTCGATTCTTTCCGACGAATTCCTCGCGGAAGTACAGCAGCTGCCACAACGCAACCTCGCCCTTGAACTACTCAAGAAGCTAATCAACGACGAAATCAAAACGCGATTGCGGAAAAATGT
>CAJXGK010000352.1 GCA_913053815.1 uncultured Rhodanobacteraceae bacterium | reverse complement strand
CGGCACCCGTGCCCCGGCGCCTTCGGTTTCTTACCCTGCGATAATCGGCTAAAATTCAGGACGCGCTTAGCGTCGAGTTTCGCCACCCATGCAAAAAGCTGCAAGCCATCCCGAAGGCCCTTCAGCCGCGCGGAAAATCATCCGCAGCCGGGCTGATCTGGCCATCAACGGTGCGCCGCCGGCGTTTGCCGAGCCACTGCACGTCGGTCGGCCCAATATCGGTGACCATAATGCCTTTCTGCAACGGGTCAACCGGATTCTCGACAGCCACCGGTTGACCAACAACGGGCCGATGGTGCAGGAGTTCGAGCGGCGTATTGCTGCACACCTCGGTGTAAAACATTGTATAGCCATGTGCAATGGCACCATCGCACTGGAGATCGCAATTCGGGCCTTGAAGCTCGAAGGCGAAGTCATCGTTCCGTCCTGGACCTTCATCGCCACCGCCCATGCACTGTACTGGCAAGGCATCACCCCGGTATTCGCCGACATCGACCCGGTCACCCACAACCTCGACCCCGATGCGGTGCGGCGCATGATTACTCCCCGCACCACCGGCATTATTGGTGTGCACCTCTGGGGCCGCCCGGCGCCGGTGGATGAACTGCAAGCCATCGCCGACGAACATGGCTTGAAGTTGATGTTCGACGCCGCCCACGCCTTCGGATGCTCATACCGGGGCCGAACCATCGGCAACTTCGGTGCCTGTGAAGTATTGAGCTTTCACGCCACCAAGGTACTCAATTCGATGGAAGGCGGCGCCGTCGTCACCAATGACGACGAGCTGGCCGAAACCATGCGCCTGATGCGCAACTTCGGTTTCAGCGGTTATGACAACGTCATCCATCCCGGCACCAACGGCAAGATGCCGGAAGTCAACGCGGCCATGGGACTGGTCAATCTCGATGCGTTACCGCAGTTCATAGCGGTTAACCGCCAGAACTACCACGCTTATGTCGAAGCGTTCGCCGGTATCGACGGCTTGACACTTCTCGAATACGACGAGGCATCAACGCCCAACTATCAATACGTGGTGATCGAGGTCAGTCCGGATTTCCAGGCTACTCGTGACGAAGTGGTAGCCGCGCTACAAGCGGAGAACGTACTTGCACGCAAATACTTTTGGCCGGGCTGTCACAGGATGAGGCCTTACCGCGAACTCTTCCCACATGCCGGCCTGATATTACCGGGTACACTGGAGGTGGCCAGTCGAATCGCGGTGCTCCCGAATGGGGGCGCGCCAGCTGGCGGCATTAAGACAATCGCTGGGTTGGCCCGCATGCTGGGAGAGTCGGGGGTATGATTATTGCCATCATGCAGCCGTATTTCTTTCCTTATATTGGCTATTGGCAGTTGATCCATGCAGCAGATCGCTTTGTGTTGCTCGACGATGTTCAGTATATGAGACATGGCTGGATCAACAGAAACCGCATACTCAAGCCTGATGGTGGTTGGCAATATATTTCGATGCCGCTCAAAAAACATGGGGTAACCGAGTCGATCAAGAACATGCAAGCGGATCCCAATGAGCAATGGAAGGAGTTGATTATTCGCCAGTTGGCCCATTATAAGAGAAAGGCACGATATTTCTACGAGACCAATGAGATAGTAAGAGACGCTCTCTTCGGAAATATCCACCAGGGTATTGCGAACATCAACTTCTCCATAATAAAAAAACTGTGTACCTGTCTGAACCTAAAGACGGAAATCATCATTTCTTCCGAGCAGAATTTCGATTATACGAATATTGGTGATGCAGGGGAATGGGCACTACGGATTGCGGAGCAAATGGGCGCGACCGAATATATCAATCCCGCAGCCGGGGCCGCGTTGTTTGATCGGGGGAAGTTTGCATTAAGCAACATCAAGCTTTCATTTTTAAAATCTAAAGAGATCGTCTATTCTCAACCGGGTGTATTCGAGCCGTTTTTGTCGATCATTGATGTGCTGATGTTCAACGGCATTGAGGGCGCAAACAAGCTCCTGAAAGCTTATTCCATCGGGCCTGGTGATAAATTAGAGATTGATCGGGAGGCATAATATGCCCGCAATGTTTACAATCGAACGTGACGATGAATTTTATGTCTTTCTAAAATCCGGTTTGCCCACGCGATTTCGGATTGAATCCGAACCGGCTACTGCATACTATTCGGAATGGATATTCCACTACAATCTATACGATGGAGATACACTTTTGCGTACATTCGAGGGTGACTACCGGACGCTGGAGAAAGGAACACTAGTGCGCGAAGCAATGAAAATATTGAGCCGTCTGGAAACGGAGAATGATGATGCTGATCGGAAGTAAATTACCTCCGGAAAGAGTGGAACGAACGTACTTTCACACGGGTCGTGCGGCATTTTCTTTCTTGATCGAGCAGGTTGTACGCCCAAGGAAGGTATATTTGCCGACCTTTACTTGTTGGTCGCTGGTGTCAGCGATGGTTTGGAGATTTCCTGAAGTACAGCTGGCGTTCTATCCGGTCCAAAGAAATTTGACGTGTATTTATCCTGATCATGTGCACAAAGACGAAGCGCTGGTATTTATTCACTATTTCGGCCATGAGAATACGGAAGCGTTGCCTTTCTGCCAAGGTACTTTGATTGAAGATATGTCACATGCGTACATGTCTCAAATATGCCCGCGTGGAGATTATGTGTTTGGAAGCTACCGCAAGATAATAAAAGTGGCTGATGGTGGATTTATCCGAGGCTTTTTCAATCCGGTCTACGAGGCAAACAAAAATCTGGACTCGTGGTTGCGATTCGAGGCAAAGGATTGGCGGGATGTACGTGAGGCGGAAA
>CAJXGK010000351.1 GCA_913053815.1 uncultured Rhodanobacteraceae bacterium | reverse complement strand
TCTGGACAAAACGGTCCCAACAGCGTGAAGCACGACACTAGTGTGTTGCAGCAAATGTAGGCAACGATAACAATACCCCATAGAGTATTGGCGCCGGCAAGGCGATGCCGTTGCGCTATCGGGCAGGTCAAAGATCGATTCAGCGAGCGAAAACAGCGGTACTCTGTATTCAGCTAAACCGGGCTAAGCACAGAGGAGACCTCGGTCTGAATGTTTCTGGATAATCATGGAGTGATTCCAGGAGCACGTCCCCTGTAAGTGGACGGAAGCTTGTTGCCGCCAGTACGGCCCAATAGGCATGTCTTGGACCCCGGACTCGTAAGATCGAATGAATTTAAGCACGGAATGATTCAAAGGTGCATGGATATTTCGTGCCGTCTCTATAGGTCCGGATACCTTTAATGCAGATTCTGAAAGGCACAGTTGGAAGGCCGGGACTTGCCTATTTCGGCATGGTCGGTTTGTAAGGTGGTGTGCGAAATTCCGAAGCGATCCTGTAGCATCGCTTCAATCAGGTGCCGTACATCATGGCAATCAATGCTTGGTTCGACATGAATGTGTGCCGATAAGGCCGGCATGCCCGAGGTCACTTCCCACACATGCAAGTCATCGATACAGGTCACGTGGGGCATGGCCAACATGGCCGCGGAAATGATTCCGGGGTTAAGATGTCGGGGAGCTGCTTCAAGAAAGATATGTCCGGAATCCCGGACCAATCCGTAACCCGCTTTCAACATGAGCCCGGCGACGACCAGTGCGGCCAGCGCATCCAGTCGATTCCAGCCGGTCCACCAGATAATACCGCCGGCGATAGCCGTGGCAATGAATGCGTACAGGTCGGTCAGAATGTGTTGAAAGCTGCCTTCGACATTCAGACTTTGGCGATTGGCTTTACTCAGCGCCCAGACGGCACCGATATTGACCACGATGCCCACCAGCGCCACGATAAGTACCAACAGGCCATGGACTTGCGGCGGAGTAATCAGTCTTTGAATCGCTTCAATGGTGAACCAGGCGGACAGGATGAGCAGGGTAATACCGTTGGCCTGGGCACTGAGGATCTCGGCGCGCTTAAATCCGAAGGTGAAACGACCCTGGGCCGGTTTTTCCGCCAGGCGCATGGCTACCAGAGCCAGCATGATCGCCCCGGCATCGGTCAGCATGTGTCCGGCATCGGCGATCAGCACCAAAGACGATGCCATGATACCGGCTCCGACTTCGACCACCATGAAGCCCAGTAACAGAGCCAGGGCCGTGTACAGATAGCGCCGATCGGCATTCTTAGACACGCCATGGGAGTGACCGTGTTGGTGATTGTGCTCAGGCGAGGGCATGGGCGGGGTGGTCTCGGTTGATGTCTCGAAGAGCCGGTATTCTATGGAATGTGCCGGGTGTTATGACATGACACTAGCCGGAGGGGGGCATGTCTTCCCCCTCTCAGCGTCACTCCGGGCTCGCGTCCCCGGCAATCGGGAACGGTTCGTCCGGGTTGCACACCTAGATTTGGCCGGCGATATCCTGATCGGTACGGCCCGGTGACAAAGCCGCGAGTACGCTTGATGCCCACAGTGCCGGGGCGTCTCGGCCACACGCCCCCTCTTCTCGGAAATTGACTCGATGGCTGCGCACTGTTCAGTGTGTTCGTTCAGGTGTTCCCATACCCCATGGACCGTCTGCCCCGATACTTTCGGTGAAGACTGCATTGAGGTTTTCATGGCGCTACCCTTTCCAAGGTTGGAGCCACCGAGGAAGTTGGGATGGTCCATACCGTCACGCTGTAGGTTACAAGTTACTGCAGCCAGCGCCGCGGATTGACCGGCTTGGAGTTATGGCGGATGCCAAAATACACGCCCTTGAAGCCGGCGGTGGCGGTCCCGGCTGTAGCCAGCACTTGGCCGGGTTGGACCCAGTCCCCGACACTTACCTCAAGACTTTCATTGTTGCCATAAAGACTCATCCAGCCTTGGCCCTGATCAATGATCACCAACATGCCGAAACCGCGCAACCAGCTGGCATATACGACCCGGCCCGAGGCTACAGCATGAACCATAGCCCCGCCTATAGCGAAGATCTGCAGCCCGTCACGCCAGTTTCGGGTCTTGCCGGAAACGGGCCAGGGTAATTGTCCGCGCCGGCTTGTAAAAGGGCGATTACCGGGTGCGTTGGGTGGGATATCCTCAAACAAACCCTGTAGGTGTTCGATCAAGGTGCGCAGATCTTTTTCATTATTTTTAAGAATTGTCAAGCGTACGCTTTGGCTCCGATAGCGCCGTTCGGCCTGCTGACGCAGGGTCAGCAGTCGCCCCCGTTGCTGTTGGCGTTCGCTTATGCGTAGGGTTTGCTGCGTGCGGGTTGCATTCAAGACCTGGGTTCGCTGGGTGATTTCTATCCCGAGGTTGTGAAGTTGGGTGAGATCATCGAGTAACGTCTGGATTCGTTGTAGTTGTGCTTGCTGAAGAATGCGGGAATACCCCAGTGCTCGCTGGATTCGGACCACGCTGGAACCGCTCAGCAGAACGCGAAGCTCATTATGCTGGCCCATCGTGTAGACCGCGCGTAGCAGACTGGCCAGGGCTAGACGCTGCCCGGCAAGCCGCTGCTGTTGATGCTTGCGTCGAGCCTCAAGCCGAACCAGTTGTCGGCGTTGGACCCGCAATATTTTATTGATTTTGCGCAGCGCCGTAGCAGCGGTTGAGAGACGCATGCTCTGCGCGGCAATGCGGCCATCGAGAGCATGGCGACGGGCGATCGTTTGTTTCTGGCGAGCAGCCAATAGGGTGATTTTGACACGCACTGCAGTCAGCTTT
>CAJXGK010000350.1 GCA_913053815.1 uncultured Rhodanobacteraceae bacterium | reverse complement strand
GGCCGTAATAACAATTGGTTCGATATACAAATGGCGCCTATGTCGCAATATGAAGATAGTACCGTCTCGAGAATTGAAATGCAGGATTGGCCAAGCGGTTCTGGGGGCTGCAATATGAATATTCAGTTCAGGAATGGTTCGAATGGAAAATATAAAAATTCCAAGGTGTATAAAAATTTCATAACACCAGCAGACGCAGGTAAGTGGATGCAGGTTGTTTATCATCTTAAAGCTTCGGCAACAACCTCATCCAATGATGGTGTTATCAGAATGTATAGACGATGGGATGGTGAATTTAAATTTACACTGATCAATGATCTAAGCAACTTGAATGTTGGTATAGGCGCAGGTTCTGTTTCTTCTGGTCGACTAGGTTGGGCTGCTGGTTACATAATGGGCTACGCTAATACTTCCTATGCTACAGATACAGAGTGGTTATTAGATAGTTTCACTGTATCCGACACTTCACTCCTCACTTTAGTAACACCTAAATCACCAACAACATTATCCACACAATAGAAAAAAATATTATTGTTAGTATTACAATAACCACGTGCTAGTCGCGTGGTGACGTGGTCAACCTTTTTGTGACGCCCCAGTTAAGTCGCTTTTTTCATTTTCAATAATTTCCACAGGGACTCATCTACCCCAAATAGGAATGAAGTCTCCGAGAGTTATAGAGCATGGTGATATATTCCAGTATGTCCTGCTGTGCTTCATGGCGAGTTTGGTCACGCCCCCTGTGTCAGGATAGTTGTCGTGTTCATGTAATCGTAGAAGCAGAGTAACAGGGGGCGGCAAGAGAGAGAAATGCCGCAATACAGTGAGGAATTCAAGGAGCAAGTGGTGCGAAAGATGATGTCCCCGAATGCAATGTCAGTGACGCAGGTTAGCCGGGATACTGGGCTATCGGAACAAAATTGGCGGAATTGATTTCGTCATGAGGGGAAAGCCGTGCCTGCCGATCCATCCAATCCCGAGCACTGGAGCGGGGAAAACAAGCTGGCGGTGGTGATAGAGACCGGCCAGCCTGAATGAGGAAGCGCGGGCGGCGTATTGCCGTCGCGAGGGACTTTACGGTGAACAGGTGACGCGTTGGCGCGGCTGGTGCCGAGACGCGATGTCCGCTGTTAGTTGAGGAGCAGCGGGAGTTGCAAAAGGAACGTAAGAAGAACCGCAAGCTAAAGCGTGGACTCAGGGGCAAGGAGAAGGCGCTGGCCGAAGCCGCCTTGTGATCCTGCAAAAAAAAGCCCAGGCCATCTGGGGGGACACCGAGGCCGATTGATTATGGAACAAGAGCGTCAGATGGCCATTGATGTGATCTAAGAAGCCGTGCCTGCCGGAGCCCGGCGGTTCAAGGCCTGCGAGGTGCTTGAGATTGACATACGCACCCTGCAGCGATGGAACAAGGCCTTGGCCGAAGAGCAGCCTCTGGTGGACCAGCGCAAAGCCGCTGCGGCAACGCGTATTCCGGCCAACAAGCTGAGCGACGAGGAACGCGAAGCGATCTTGTCGGTTTGCAGCCAGCCGGAGTTCCCAAGCCTGCCGTCCTCCCAGATCGTGCCGAGGTTGGCGGATAATGGCGAGTACATGGCCTCAGAGTCGAGCTTCGATCGCGTGTTGCGCGAAGCGCACGAGGGGAACCGGCGGGGCCGTGCCCAGGCGCCACGTACCGTCGCCAGGCCGGAAGGCTTCCAGGCAACGGGGCCGAATCAGGTGGGGAGTTGGGATATCACCTCTCTGGCCGCCCGTATCCGGGCACCTTCTACCGACTCTATCGGGTACGGGATATCTTTAGTCGCAAGATCGTTGGCGGGGAGGTTTATGAGAATGAGTGGGCAGCGCATGCCAGCGTATTGATCCGCAAGACCTGCCTGGCTGAAGGTATCTGCGAGGAGGGTTGGGTATTGCATGCGGATAATGGGGGACCGATGAAAGGGGCCACCATGCTGGCAACTCGGCAGAAGCTGGGTGTCGGACCCTCCTTCAGTCGACCCTCGGTCAGTGACGACCATCCGTACTCCGAGAGCCTGTTTCGGACCCTGAAATATACGCCGGCTTACCTGAACAAGCCGTTTGCAAGCATTGCGGTGGCACGCCAATGGGTGCATGGCTTTGTGCAGTGGGACAACTATGAGCACCATCACAGTGCGATGCGCTACGTGACACCGGATCAGCGTCATCGCGCTATGGATGGTGAGCGACTAAAACAACGTGAAGCCGTGTATGAAATGGCCCGACAGCGTAACCCTGAGCGCGGGTCTGGCAACACCAGAAACTGAGACCCAGTCACTGAGGTCTGGCTAAGCCCACCGAAGCAACATCAGGCGGAGAAACCACAGGACCACAAAGTTGCATGACTCATGGACGCGACAACTTATTTGACAAACACCGCAGCCCCCGCTCCTATCAATACCCGATATCCTAAAATCGGGTGATCTTTTGTTGAGCGTTACGTTCTATACGACTTATTTCCTGCTGTGTGCATTGCAGGGATGGGGAGTCGAAGGAGTCTTCGAACAACGAGGTTCACAAGGACGCAGTACAGATTTTCGCCGTGGCCGGCAATTGGGGGGCTTCGTGATCATTTGATTGAGCTGCAGAAGTCCACAGTACGTGAATTGCGTACCGGTGGCAAAATTCTCAAAACGAATCTTCTGTGCCTGAAGCACACACCCAAATTTGACTTTAAAATACTGTAAAAAACCGCTGACGTGCAAGGTTGGATCTACGCAACATCAAAACCACCCTGGACACAGAGACGCTAAATCGCCAGTCACCGTCGATGGTAATGAAAGAGCTCGGGGGCTACCTGCGCGCCTATAA
>CAJXGK010000349.1 GCA_913053815.1 uncultured Rhodanobacteraceae bacterium | reverse complement strand
GCGCCCGACTGCCGCCCTCCCCCGACCCGCTCTGTTCGCGTTCTCCCAGCCGACAGATGCAGCGATGGCGGCCACGGATGCGTTGAGTGCGATACACCGGCGCCGGCAGGCGCCGGTGGGCCGCATACTCTTGCAATCGCCCCTTTGGATTGCGGATCGATTCGATATAAGCATCAAGACGCGGCAGGTTTGCTTCGATCTCACTGAATCGGGCTTGGAACCACACGCTCACGCACGCGCGAAGTGCCTCGAATCCCCGATCAAAATAGACCGCCGCAGCGAGAGCTTCAACCGCATCACCAATACGACTGTCTGTACTCGCCCCACCGATCAGTTTCTCCTCCAGGCCCATCGCCGTACCGACCAACACGAGCATCGCATCATTTACGCATGAGGCCCGAAGAATCGAGAGATCCCCCTCACTGGCCTGCGGTGCAATCTCGACCAAGCGCAGTGTCACAGCCGCATCGAGGAGCCGATCACCCAAAAACTCCAACCGCTCATTGTTATCGCGTTGCCCTAACGCCGGGGTCAGTGCCAGGCGTGCCAGCGCCGGGTCACGGAACAGATACCCGCCGATCCGCTCCTCCCTACTCACGGCATGTGCCCAGTAATGAAATCAAGCGTGGAGATGCGCATACCCAGATACTGCAACAAGTCCTCGACATCATTGTTGGTCGGGATCCGCTGGCGGATCGTGACATGCAGCTTGCGGCAAGCATCCAGCAGACGGTGCTTGGCGATAAATAGTCGGTAGCGTGCCTGATTATCGCCCACCAGGCCGCATTCGCTGTTATAGACTTGTCCCGTGGTATCGGTTCCGACCCGCGTGATCTTCACCCACACCCCGCCGCGCGAGACCGCGAAGGGAACGGTTGCATCCGGCTCGGGGTAATGGGCAAACAAGGAGGCAATGTGACACACTTCGGAGCCGTTCAGAAGCACCGCCGCACAAGGGCGCGGGCGGGCGCTTTGGGCTTCTTCATCCTGGGGGGAGTGCATCAGCAGCAGCACGCCCGGATCGGGGCCGACCCGGGCATCTGAGCTGGGAAGCACCCACTGAAGGGTGGCCACCCGCTCGGCCGAGTCGGTTTGCCGCCGACGATGATCCTGGAGCGAGACGACCGGAGCGAGTCCATCGGGCATGCTGCGAGCACTCATTAGGGTTTTTCACTCCCAGGCAGCTCGCACAGCAGATTGAGTTTGAGCCATTCCGCAAACCTCAGCCGGGCAATGGGAGAGGCTTGGTAAGCAAACCAGTCGGAAAGAATGTCATGTCCGATAACGATACCTACGCCGACGAACGAAGCGGTTCCGTAGAGCCAGCGTCGGGAGGCAGCACTGATCCATGGGGCCACCGCGGCCAACACGAGCACCAGGAGCGCAAAGGCCAGGAGTGCCCACCAAGTGGCGCGGGTAACGGCCATCTGCTCACGTTTTGATTGAGTCATTTGAATTTCCAAGTCCATCGTTGAAGTGTTAAACCAACATTAGCACGTTAAAAAGCCGAATCAAGTCTTTTAACCGCGACCGCGAATATTCAACACCCTCACCGTCAGCGTCTTCGATGCTTTCCCCGAGAAGTTGCTGCACACGAGGGTATAGGTGGTTGTGCGCAGGGGGCTGAACCGCTGGCTCCCGTTGGTGAGAACATGGACTCCGGCCAGGCGGCAACTCCTCGCATTTCTGCTGCGCCAGTACAGGGTGGTTGCCAGTCCCGCCCGCACGATCCGCGGATTCGCAGTGAAGGAAAGGATTTCCGGCACCGGCCCCAGTTTCCGGGTAATGGTGACGGTAAGGCCCTTGCTGACCTGCTGGTTGTCGAGTCCCGTGCAGGTAAGCGTAAATGTCGTGGTAACGCCCACATAAACCCGCTTCGTTCCGGGCGATCCCAAGCTACCCGGCGGGACGGCTCCGACGCCCGGATCGATCCGGCAACCAGCGGGCGTATTAACGGCAACCCAGCTCAAGGTGACAAAACCTCGGACTATGCGCTGGATGGGCTGGGCCGAAAAGCGCATGATCCTCGGCTGCGGGCTTATCGTAGGTATCACCGTCACTATGAGCGATTTTGATACCCGCCCGGCCCGATTACTGCAAGCAAGCGTATAGGTGATCGTGTACGGGGGCCTGAATTGTTTGCTTCCTTTAACCGGAACGCTTGTCCCGGCGAGAGTACAGGCCGTCGCGCCGCTGCTGTTCCAAGTCAAGGTGACCGCAAGACCTTGGAGCACAATCCGGTGATTCGCCTTGAAGCTTGTGATCGTCGGCAACGGGGGCGGCGGCGGTTTCTGCCCAATGGTGGCAGTAACCGTCTTGCGGGCCTGCTGATGGGCAAATCCTGTGCAGGTGAGCGTAAACGTTGTTGTGACGCTCAGATAAACCTGCTTCGTTCCGGGTGACAAAAAGCTACCCGGCGGGACGGCGCCGACGCCCGGATCGATCCGGCAGCCATCGGGCGCACGAACGGCAAACCAGCGCAAGGTGAGCGAACCGGGGCCTATGCGACGGGCGGGCTGAGCTGAAAAGCGCCGGATCCTCGGTGGCGAGGATAGTGTGATCCGGGCGTTGTCGTATGCGCTCACGCCCCGGCCCGTGCATTGGAGGTAATACGTGCTCGCAGCCGTGACCGATTTAAGGTGCTGCGAGCCGTTGATTGCCACGGCGTGGCTGGAGAGGTTGCCACCCGAGAGCAAACACCCGGTAGCATTGTGCGTACGCCAATACAATGTGGCGGATTTCCCCTTGACCACGGTGGCGGGTGTGGCATAGAAGGAAAGTATAGCCACCGCGGGGTAGTGCACGAAAACGGTCGCTGTGGCCTGTGC
>CAJXGK010000348.1 GCA_913053815.1 uncultured Rhodanobacteraceae bacterium | reverse complement strand
ACCGGAAGTTATCGCTATGGCGCGCCGAATTCGTGAAGAACTATCTGCTCAAGCATGGGGTGGCGCCGGAGCAGATTGTCGGTACCAAGGGTTTTGGCTCTAGTAATCCGGTGGCGAGTAATGCCACCAAGGATGGACGGGCACAGAACCGCCGTGTGGAGTTCAAGGTCGAGAACGTGCAACAAATGGAACAGGGACAGTAGGTATCCAAGGTATTTGAAAATAAACAACCCGGCTTTACGCCGGGTTGTTTATTTTAGGGTGGTGTAGCACTAGGTGCTGTAGAGCAAAGTAGGCGTTCAAAGATTCAACTTCACCTCGGCTTTGACCGAGTTGGCGATGAAACAGGCCTGGTGAGCGCGCTCATGCATGCGGGTGACATCGGCTTGGTCGGGCTGTTTATCTCCGCCGAATATCACTCGGGGGTGGAGATCAATCCGGGTGACAACCGGCTGGCCCCGGTCATTCTTATCCAGGTACGCGACGGAGTGATCTTCATATCGATCAACGATCCAGCCACGGTTGGCGGCAACGGCAAGAAAAGTAAGCATATGACAGGAGCCGACAGAGGCGGCCAGTAGTTCTTCAGGATTGCTCGCTTGAGAAGAGCCTCCGTACCCTGCTGCCGAAGAGTTGGTGAGGGTCTGACCACCATGGAAACGAATCAGGTGCTCTTGGGAAATCTTACCTCGCTCGAAAGGTTGATCGCTTCTGGCCCAGGATAAATCGATCGGATGTTCAGACATTCGCTACTCCCATATTGCAGCAAGATGGTAGTGTTGCAGATTACATGGTGATATATCGACGGATCTTAAGCCAGGCTCATCCACCAGGCTGGGGGCGGCTATAGTGCCATGGCGGTAAGAATGATCAAAAAGATCCAATTTTCCAACACGGCGCGACATGGTCTGGCGCGGATCATTGCCCGCAGCGGTCTGTGCTCGCGAAGTCAGGCCATTAACTGGGTACGCCAGGGTCGAATCCAGGTGAATGGGCGGCGTATTTACAACCCAGAGCAGCGCATTGCTACCGGTTCATCCCGGATTGAAGTCAATGGCGCGCCGTTGCTTGATGTGCCACGTATCTATCTGGCCGTAAATAAACCCCGCGGGCTGGTCACGACAACTCGCGATGAACACGGCCGGGCGACCGTGTACCAGGTACTCGAACAATCGGGCCTGCCTTGGGTTGCGCCTGTCGGGCGCCTTGATCAGGCCAGTGAAGGTCTGTTACTGATGAGTAATGACAGTGCTTGGGCCGCTGCCTTGCTAGAGCCCCAACACCATGTTATTAAAACCTATCGGGTGCAGATTCGAGGAGTCCCGGAGCCGATGGCCTTCACGCAAATGCGCAAAGGTGTCGTTTGCTCAGGAGAGAAATTGGCCGTGGCCGAGGTAAGCTTGTTGCGCAGTGGTGGTCGGACGGCCTGGCTTGACATCCAGATTGAGGAAGGGCGGAATCGGCATCTGCGGCGCCTGCTCAATGCTTTGAACTTCCCAGTATTGCGCCTGATGCGCATTGCTATTGGACCGCTGCAATTGGGAAATTTGCACCGGGGCAAATGGCGCCATCTGACGTTGGACGAGTTGCGGGATTTGGATCACGCGGCAGGATTTAGCCGAACCCAAAAATACGTATGGCCCCAAGGAGAATGATGCCGGTGATCCCCACCAGCAAGGCCAGCCGGAGCCGTCTACTTAACCGGTCGCTGCGTACTCTGGAAGTCAATACGTAGTTACGCAATGGTTCGGGACAAAAAGATACTTTGCAAGGCTCCAATCCAATTCTCTGTAGCAGATCAACGGCCTGGGGATAGTCATCCGTATGAACGATCCATATTTTGGCCCATTTAGCTTCATCCCCACTATCAAAATAGCTGGGTCGGTCATAGCTAGGCCGCTGATAAACGGCATGGTCTGACACCCGGGTTTCAATTCCCTGCTCAGCAAGTAGTTGAACCAATCGCTCAATATTTTCGATTCTTGGTGATCGGTAAATTTGCCGCATGGCTCAGTGGCCTACCGCCGAGCTATCAATAATCCGGATGAGTCCTTCCTGAGCCGTCGAGGCAATCAAGCACCCTGCGCGATCAAAAATCTGTCCTCTAGCCAGCCCCCGGGAACTTTGTGCGCTGGGACTATCGCAAGCGTAAAGTAACCATTCTCCCATCCGGCAGGGACGATGGAACCAGATGGCGTGATCGAGACTCGCAACTTGCACATTGTGGCTCAGATAAGAGATGCCATGTGGCAGCATGCTGGTACCGATCAGATGGAAATCCGAGGCATAAGCCAGCATGGCGCGGTGCATGAGATCAGCGTCCGGCGCATGGCCACTGAGACGAAACCAGATCTCCTGATGAGATGGGCGTTTTTCGGGAAGCAGCTCATCACGGGGATTGACCGGACGAAACTCGAAGGGCCCACGACATGACAGCCAGCGCTGAATCTTTTCTGGCAGGTTGGCCAGATCTTCCGGTCGCATCGGTGAAGGGGGGGCAAGGTCCTCAGGTTGCGGAACTTTTGGCATTACAGCCTGATGCTCGATTCCCGGCTCATCGACCTGGAAAGAAACCGAACCGGTAAATATTGGCTTGCCGTGCTGAATGGCGACGACGCGTCGGGATGAAAAACTATGCCCATCGCGAGCCCGCTCCACGGTGTAAATGATGGGCGCGTTAATATCACCCGCCCGTAAAAAATAGGCGTGCAGGGAATGAGCATGTCGCTCGGGCACTACCGTTTGCTGCGCGGCAGAGAGCGTTTGCCCGAGGACCTGGCCACCGAATACATAGCGGGTTCCAATATCGCGGCTTTGTCCTCGGAACA
>CAJXGK010000347.1 GCA_913053815.1 uncultured Rhodanobacteraceae bacterium | reverse complement strand
TGGATAACGAGCTCCCCCACCTCGCAATGCGCATAAAACGGGGGAGGGTCTAACAAGCCTTGGTTGCGCCGCTGCCGACCTCGGCGATAGCGCGAATGCGCGCCTGGCGTATGGCTTCACCTAAGGCCGGGCCTTGCAGTCCCTGGTTGCGTAATGGCTCGCTGGATACCGCACGTGCCACATCCAGAGCAACACGTAACCGATCAGCCTGCGGGTAGGTCTGCTCGGCGAAACCCCGGCGTCCACGCACATCGGCTTCGCAGGCCAACAGAAATTCCCCAAGCCGCTGCGGCCGGCGCAGGGCGTCGATCCGTTCCAGTAATTTGAGCAGGGTGGCCGGGCGCAATTCGCACGCGCGGTGCGCATCCAGATGATGATGGCAGACCGCTTCAGCCAGCGCGGCATGCTCAGCTGAGACCCGTAAACGCGCTGACATGGTCCGCAGCGGTGCAACGCCACGCTGTTCATGGCCGATATGGCGCGGCCACTCTTCGCGTGGCGTGCGGGCCTTGCCGAGATCATGGGTCAGCGCGGCATAGCCGACACGATCATTACCCGGGGCAAGCTGGGCCGCCATATCCAGCACCAACTCTAGATGCGCTCCCGTGTCGACTTCGGGATGGTAATCGGCCCGCTGCGGCACACCATATAGCGCATCGACCTCGGGAAACAGCACGGCGAGGGCTCCGCTAGCACGCAGCACCTGAAGAAACATGGATGGCTGCGCCTCGGCCAAAGCCTTACGAGTTTCCGTCCAGACCCGTTCCGGGACCAAGTGATCGATTTCACCATCGGCCACCATCTTGCCCAACAGCACCGAAGTTTCTTCGGCCACTCGAAAGCCCAAGGGTGCGAAACGGGCCGCAAAGCGAGCTAAGCGCAACAACCGCACCGGATCCTCGACAAAGGCCGGGGAGACATGCCGTAACACCCGGTTCTGCAGATCGCGTAAGCCGCCATAAGGGTCAATCAACTTGCCGGCATCATCCTCAGCTATGGCGTTGATGGTCAGGTCACGGCGTAGCAGATCCTCCTCTAGACTTACGCTCGACGTAGCCTGAAAGCTAAAACCATGATAACCGTGGCCGGTTTTTCTTTCGGTGCGGGCCAGAGCGTATTCCTCACCGCTTTGCGGGTGCAGAAATACCGGAAAATCCTTGCCGACCGACTTAAATCCCGCCGCAAGCATGACCTCAGGCGTGGCCCCTACCACGATATAATCACGATCCCCAACGCGGCGTTCAAGCAGCCGATCACGTACCGCACCACCGACGAGATAACAGGTAAAGGGCAACTTGGGCGAAGAACTCATCATATAAACCTAGAGCCTGTCGGACTTGGGAAGAATCTACTATGACGATGAGAAATTAGCTTATTTTTTTAGCCTTTATCGTTGAATAGAACCCGCTATTCGCCTCAAAAGTCCCCCAAGCTGTTGTCGATTTTCCCATCATTTTGCGACGACTTTCCCAGCCCGACAGACTCTAGCAGCCCGTCCCCACCCGCGCTCCGATCCAGGGCTAGAATGACCTTTTGTCACCATAGGGTCTGTGTATGTCCGCCTTTCAACTGGGTCCTTTGGTCTTGCCGACTGGCCCCGTGCTGCTGCTGGTGGCCTGGGCTGTGGCCACATTGATAGCTTGGTTGGAACACCGTCAGGGTCGTGTCGATGTCGGCAACGTGCTGACCGTGTTGCTGTTTATCGGTATTCTCGGTGCTCGGCTTGGCTATATCCTGCTCCACTGGAGCGCCTATCGTGGCAATCTCGTGGATATGCTGGCCCTGAACGACGGCGGTTATTCCGCCGCGGCGGGTCTGTTGCTGGGCACACTGGTTGCTACGATCTGGCTCTGGCAGCGACCCACCCTGCGCCAACCTCTGCTGCATAGTGCCCTCGCTGGAGTGCTGATCTACCTACTCGCAATCGGCCTGATGGGTTTTACAAAACCTGCTGTTGCAACGCTACCCGATCTGCTGCTGTCCCGACTGGACGGCGGCAGTCAATCGCTTTCTGCACTGCGCGGCCAACCCGTAGTGCTGAACCTCTGGGCCAGCTGGTGCGGCCCCTGTCGCCGTGAAATGCCTATGCTGGTCGCCGCAGCTAACCACGACCACAAAGTTCGCATCGTGCTGGTCAATGAGGGTGAAAGCGTCCGTACAATAGCTGCGTTCCTGCATCAGGCTGACCTCTCTCCACCTGAGGTACTGCTTGACCCAAGACAACAACTGCTGCGACTGGCGCACTCCCCCGGACTACCGACCACGTTGTTTCTCAACCCCTCGGGAAGGGTGACCAAGGTACATATCGGGGAACTCAGCGCGGCCAGACTGCAAGCTGGAATCAACACACTGAAATCTACGGGTCGTCACGTCAGGTACTGAGAACAGGGGTACGGGTCATTACTACTCGCCTAACAGGGCACGCACCCAGGTTCGCCTCTATCCACCGAAGTCCATGCCGGTGGGATTTCCGGGATGATTCAGCGACTCCGTAAGTTGGGGGAGAAGCACGAATCCCAACAGGTTAATTGCCCCTACGTTTACAGCTTACCCAGTAAGCACCACGATTTTTTAATCATTATGCACACCACACGCTTTTTCACATTAACGACCTCACCCTGAATCTTAGGCCTGCAACCAGGATAACGATCTGTATGACTACACGCCGGTACTCAATGTCCTATTTGGTTACGTGCCGAATCGAGCAGCGATTGTCGAATATCCTGCGGCGCCACTAGGGTCGGTAACCGTTGCCGAAATGCTTGAGCTTCAATACCCAGTGCCTCCAATCCATCGTTACGGATCACCGAATCGGTCTGCAGGGAAAGGAAATTATCGC
>CAJXGK010000346.1 GCA_913053815.1 uncultured Rhodanobacteraceae bacterium | reverse complement strand
CCCCCCATACCCTATAGATCCCGGTGGTATGCGATAAACCAGCCGCTTAGGCCCGGGTTGTTCAAAGACCTATCTGACGCAGGGGCTTCCCCGCCATCAGATTGCTTTCGATCTTTTCCAGAGTGACCCCCCGGGTTTCGGGTACCAGCCACACAATCAGGACGATGAAGAATAGGTTGAAGGCACCGTACAGCCAGAAGGTCTGGGCGGTGCCGATGCCGTTGAGCAAACTGAGAAAGGTCAAGCCCACTCCCCAGTTAACCAACCAGTTGGTGACCGTGGACACCCCAATTCCAAAATCACGTCCCTTCAGGGGCTGGATCTCTGAACACAAGGTCCAGACCAGCGGGCCGGCCGACATGGCGAAACCCGTGATGAAGGTCAGCAGCATGACTACGGTGAAGATCTGCTGAGTGAAGGTGACGACACCCAGATGTATCATCAAGCCGACCAGACCCAGGCTTAGGGCCATCACCACAAATCCGGCGTACAGAATCGGTTTGCGGCCGATCCGATCGACCAGACCAATGGCAATGAACGTAGCCAGTACATTAACTACACCCACGCTCACCGTGCTCCACATCGCCGCGTTGATGGCAAAACCAACGTGTTCAAAAATGCGTGGCGCGTAGTAAATCATCACATTGATACCGGTCAATTGCTGGATGACCTGCAGCAAAACCCCAAGACCCACTGAGCGACGAAAATTTCGGTTCTGCAAAAACAGATGCCAGCCTCGCTGCGGCTGCCGCAACTGCTCGGCAATGTCGCCTATCTCACGATTCACGGTTTCTTCACTGTCGCGCAGTCGATGCAGAACCTCGCGCGCCTGCTCAACCCGCCCCCGTAGCATCAGCCAGCGTGGGCTTTCCGGTAGCGTCAATACCCCCAGCAGAAATAACGCCCCGGGAATGGCAATCACCCCCAGCATCCAGCGCCAACTACCCGTCGGGGTCAAAGCCAGGTCGGATAGAAAAGCCAGCAATATGCCAATGGTGATCATCAATTGATACATGGAGATGATCGCTCCACGCCGGTTCTCCGGAGCCACCTCAGCCAGATACAGCGGTGCAGTGAACGCGGCCGCGCCCACCGCCAGACCCAGCACCAGTCGAGCGGCAATCAGTGATATGGGCGACCAAGCGAAGGCACTCAGCAAAGCGCCAAGCACGAACAGCACCGCACTGGCGATCAAGGCGCGACGCCGGCCAAGGCGGGCCGAAAACCACCCGGCCAGGGCAGCGGCGACCGCGGCACCCAGCATCACACTACTAACAATCCACTCCAATACCCGGTCGCTGATGTGGAAAGACGCCTGGATAAACTGGTTGGCTCCGGCAATGACTCCAACGTCAAGACCGAACATCAGCCCGGCGAGTGCTGCCACCACATAGATAAACACCGCCGATTTGCTCGGACCACGGATCATTGTCGCATTCATGTCATCCCCCTCGGCTGGCAGACCATAACGAATTCTTGCAAGCAATCACGTCCATCAAGTGTGCCCGAAGAAGCGCACCTTGTGCGGTTTATGCATACGAATTCATAAGGTGAATGCGTACCAGTGCCAAACTCGGAAATAGTTCAACACCACCCGCTCCACCCCGTAAGGCGGGGAGAGACCTCACCCATTGAAGGGATCAGTACCCGGACTTTCCAGCCAGGATCGAATGCTTCGATAGGGCTGCTGGCTTAGTCGGAGGCATCCAGAACTTTATTCCACTCACTGATCCGATCCTGCCTCGCTGCCAGCAGCTCATCAACATTACCCTCAAGGATAATCCCTTCGATAACATCGCCTTGCTCAATGGCATTCACGACTGCCATATCTTCTGCATCGACGACACGCCCGAATACGGTATGCCGATCATTCAGCCAGGGCGTCGCAACATGGGTGATGAAGAACTGACTGCCGTTGGTACCGGGGCCGGCATTGGCCATCGACAGCACTCCGGGCTGGTCATGGCGTAGCTCGGCACAGCATTCATCCTCGAAGCGATAGCCCGGACCTCCGGTTCCCGTACCCAGTGGGCAGCCGCCCTGGACCATAAAATCGGGAATGACTCGATGAAACAGAAGCCCATCGTAGAATCCACGCTGCACAAGATTGGCGAAACTGGCCACGGTCAGCGGGGCCTGGTCGGCCTCCAGGGTAAGGTGGATCGGGCCACGCGAGGTGGCCAGGGTGGCGGATAAGGGCATCATTCATTCTCCAATGAGGGATCAAAACCTGGCCAACATCCGGTGTAGTGATGGCCGGCAAACGGCAACTTTACCCGAAGCAGCCAAAGCTTGGTAACCTGCTGCAACCCGCACCAGATCAGGGGTACCGGAGGGCTCCTACATCCCCGTTTGGCGACGAACACTCATTACTCTGAACCGGCTGCTCAGGAGCAGGAAATAATCTAAACGTGGTCAAGCTACCTTCGGTGATGGATCGATCATGGGCGTGGGTTCGATAATCACGCGGGCCATACTCCAAGCAGGCCGCAAGATGCCTTCGATCCGATTCATCATCAACTAAATCGATCGAATGAACGTGTAGACTCACCGCCACACTGTCTTCAATCGATCCCCCTATACCCGTGAGCCATTCTTCCAGCAGCGTCGTTACCAAGCCCACTGTAAGCATCGACACATCCACTCGTTATGCCCGTCTCGGCAGTTTGAGCTGGCTACATTTTCTCAACGATGGCTCAGCCAACTACCTACCCGGTATTCTGCCCGCCGTTCTCCTGGCTCTGCATGCCAGCGTTAGCCTGGCCGGCACCGTGATGTCGGCGGTGGCGAACAGGTCCCTGGTGCGCATCTTCACTGGGTCCGCGCTCGCCGGGTAGCCGTGGACT
>CAJXGK010000345.1 GCA_913053815.1 uncultured Rhodanobacteraceae bacterium | reverse complement strand
AAAACCCCGCCGAGCCGGCAGGCCGATGATCGAATAACGTCCCCAGTTATCCCCACCCTCGACCGATTCGAACAGAAACGTGTAAGGCGCATCAGCCAGCTTCAGGTAGACCGATAAAGGCGTGTCAAGGTCGGAAAATACCTCACGAACCAGCGGGATGCGGGTATGGCCGGCGGCGGCAAGTGCAGCGAATTCCGATGGCTTAATCACGGCGGTCAGAACCTCGGGAAGAGGGGTCAAGATAACAGGGAATGGCGTGGACCCACCGTCACCTGCTGAGGATCCCCGGCGCAGCTTTACGGGTTCTTGATGGCACTACGCATCTTCTCGATCACCGCACGGTAATCGGGCTGGCCAAAGATCGCCGAGCCGGCGACAAAGGTATCGGCACCCGCCTCGGCGATCCGGGCGATGTTATCCGGCTTCACTCCCCCGTCAACCTGCAGTCGTACCGGGCGACCACTGCGATCAATGGCGGCACGCACCTGTTTGAGCTTGTCCAGAGTGAGCGGCAGAAATTGCTGCCCACCAAAACCCGGATTTACCGACATCAGCAAGACCAGATCGAGCTCATCCAGGGTCCACTGCAACCAATCCAGTGGCGTGGCCGGATTGAATACCAGGCCGGTCTGGCAGCCATGGCTGCGAATCAACTGCAAAGTACGATCGACATGGGTGCTGGCCTCGGGGTGAAAACTGATCAGACTGGCGCCCGCTTGGGCAAAATCATCCACCAGTTGATCCACCGGACTGACCATCAGATGCACGTCAATCGGCGCCTTGATGCCAGCATTACGCAAGGCCTTGCAAACCATCGGACCGATACTGAGGTTGGGTACGAAATGGTTGTCCATAACATCGAAATGTACCCAGTCGGCACCGGCCTCGAGAACCTTGTGGACCTCCTCACCGAGCCGGGCGAAATCGGCGGACAGAATGGACGGAGCAATCACGTTAGGCTGTTTCATACGCACCTTCCAACAGAATTTAATGACGGGTAGCCTGCTGAATCCCGCTACCCCCCCAGGGGCCGGTGGCTGCGAAGGTTCACAGCAGAGCAACCCTGTAATCAGAGTACATCAGACTAGGCCGCGCTCGGCTTTGATTCGTTCCCAGGCAGCATTGATCTCACTAGCCCGTCGCTCAGCCCGCTTCCTGAGATCCTCGGGAAGATCACCGAGTCGGTCGGGATGATGTTCCGAAATCAGTTTACGGTAGGTATGCTTCAAGGTGCGCGCATCAGCATCACGCGACACTCCCAGAACGGTGTAAGGATCCGGCCCGGAAGATTGTGTCCGGGGTGGCGACTTAAACCCTGCGCCCGTCCAGGCATAGCCCTTCATGGCCAGCAGGGCCAGCAACTCGAAATGGTTGAAGCGCAGCGACCCGGCCAGTTTTTGCAAAACCTGCATTTTCGCATCGCTGGGCGGGCCGTCGCTAAACACGGTCTCAGCTACCACATCCAGCACAGCATAAGCAATCTGGCGTTGTCCAAGACACGCGGATTTCAGTTCCTGAATAGCAAGGTCAGTATCGAATCCAGGCTGTTTGCCTACATTGAAGCGATGAATCGCACTCTGTCGCTGGGTTGAATCCAGGCGCAACCGTTCCATAAGCCTTTCGACAATCCTAATTTCGGCCTGACTGACCCGACCATCCGCCTTGGCTACCGCCCCCAATAGGGCAAATAATGGCTCAACAAAAACTTTTTGGATCCGGCTATGTCGGGTAGCTGCTCTGGACTGGTCAATAAACCAGCCGATGAAAGCACCTAACAAAGCAACTTGAATATCGCGCAGGACTAGCAGGCCCAGCACGCCGAACAGCAGAGTAAAACCGTAGCGCATCGATTCAAGATCCCGACTTGTAATAAAATGGACGTTGCACTGCATACCACCAGGTCAGTGCCTCAAGTTGTGCCGCACTCAACAGCCCCCATGTCGTGCACAGTACCGGTAGCTTACGGCGGTCATCAGGATAAGCATCCCTGGTCTTGCCTAGTTAGTGGCCGTCCATGAGCACCTATTTTCAACGACAACCCATTGATATTTTTGATCAATAAACTCACATTTTGTGGCTGATCCGAGCCCACTCCGGTGTTTTTACCCAAATCGCATCGTCATCACCGATGCTCAACCTCGCACACCCGGTGCCGAGTCCACGCAACCCTCAATGGGTGAATGATCGATGTCGACATCGATATCTGCAATAGCTACACCGATGTAAGTCACGTCAACAGTGCAACGGTTGTCCGCTGCTACGGACGATCAGACCTGGACTTGGATCTGGAAATGTACGGGGTTCTTCTTGATGTAACGGTTTCATCCATAGGCGCATTTCAAACAGGGTATACCCGCTCAATACCTGGGTCGGTAACAAACCTTCAGACTCTTGATCATAGCGGCCATGTCCAGCCCGCATCTCCACATCCACTTCACGCCACCTCTGCACCATGGCTGAACAGGTTTGAACGCTCCTTCGTAGTAGCACAGTAAATCACTTGCTCCGGATAGAGCGTGGCCGACTTGAAGAAGGTATACCGGCCCGTATTACCTCCTGTTTGCGACTCAGGTTGCCTCTTGCAGGGTGTAGGCCTGACGGGCTTCGTGAGGTGAGAGGAAGCCCCGTTTCTCGAGGCGCCAATGGCGATGGTAGCGTTCTTTGAACTCGGTGACGCCACCACGGCCCCCCTCGGGGTTTCGCAAGACGCGACCATGGATGACCTGCTCCTTTAAAGTATGCGGTTGAAGCATTCGGCGACGCTGTTGGTCTGGGGCTCGGCGACCAAGGCGAAGCGGGGGGCCACGCCCCAGAACCGGATCGGGTTGAGGAAGTCGCCCGAGGCGTGCTGGGTGCCATGGTCCA
>CAJXGK010000344.1 GCA_913053815.1 uncultured Rhodanobacteraceae bacterium | reverse complement strand
CGCTAGGCAGGGTGGCCACCTGCCCATCTCCTTCGGCCCGGCTGATGGCACCGGGCAGAATATCGCCGTTCAAGAACCACGAATTTAAACACGGTCCGCTGCGGATCCAGCGGAGCGCGTCGAGGCGTGTGGCCAAACCGACTCCAAGCGCGCGAGCCGCCGTGTCGGCGCAGGTGGTAATGGCGTCGCGGATACGCAGCATACGGGCTTTTTATGGAGAACCAGCGCCGCAGTATAGCGAGTATGGCCACCCAATCCGGGGATGATCAAGTTTTATGGAAACTCCATGGTGCGACACCAACAAGTTGCGGAGATGGCAGGGTGACTTCCCACATCCCTGGATTTGCGATCAGCAGCAGGGCCGGTCATGCCGCATCATGGGATCTCGATCAATGCCGGAAATGGCGTACGCCGGTGAATACCATGGCTATGCTGTGTTCATCTGCGGCGGCGATCACCTCGGTGTCACGCATCGAGCCTCCGGGCTGGATTACCGCGCAAATACCCGCTTCAGCTGCCGTATCGATGCCATCACGGAATGGGAAGAAAGCATCCGAGGCGAGTACCGCGCCGCTGACTTCGAGCCCTGCCTCACTCGCTTTCATTGCCGCAATTCGGGCACTGATTACCCGGCTCATCTGACCGGCCCCGATGCCGATCGTGCGGCCACCGCGGGCGTATACGATGGCATTAGATTTGACAAACATGGCTACGTGCCAGGCAAACCGAAGGTCACGCAATTCTGCGGCGTTAGGGACCCGTTGGCTGACCACCTTGAGGTCGGTGAGCAGCAGGGTGTCGCGATCGGCGTCCTGCACCAGTAGGCCGCCCGCTACTCGTTTGAAATCCAGACTCGGCAGGTTCTGTTCCGGAATGGATCCGGTCGCCAGTACCCGCACCTTGGGTTTGTGGGCGAGTACCTCCAGTGCTTGGGGAGTGATTTCTGGTGCCAACACCACTTCGACGAATTGGCGCGCTAGAATCGCCTCTGCAGTAGCGGCGTCCAGGGGCCGATTGAAGGCAATGATGCCACCGAATGAGGATGTTGGATCGCAGGCATGGGCGCCTTCATAGGCTTCGAGAATATTTTTCCCCAGGGCCACCCCGCAAGGGTTGGCATGCTTGACGATGACGCACGCCGGTACCTGGTGGAAGGCCTTGACGCACTCCAGGGCGGCATCGGCATCGGCATAGTTGTTGTAGGACAATGCTTTGCCGGCGAGTATCTGCGCGGTGGCGGCGACGTGCTCGGGTGGATGCGCTTCAAGATACAGCGCGCCGCCTTGGTGGGGGTTTTCGCCGTAGCGCAGCGTACGTTCGCGGTGCAGGGCAAGGTGTAGGGTCGGGGCGAACGAATTGCTGTGTTCGGAGGGCTCCTGGGCCCCAATCCAGTCGGCAATCAGGCCATCGTAACGGGCGGTGTGGGCGAAAGCCTTGGCTGCCAGATGAAGCCGAAAATCTTGTGAGGTACCGCCGGTATCGCGCAGGCTCTCGATGACCGGTGTGTAATCGCTGGGGTCGGCCACCACCGTGACATAGGCGTGGTTCTTGGCCGCTGCGCGGAGCATCGCCGGGCCACCGATATCGATCTGCTCGATAGCTTCCTCGAAGCTGCAGTCGGGGCGAGTTAGCGTTGCCTCAAAGGGATAGAGATTCACCACCAGCAAATCAATGGCCGGGATGCCGTGTTCGGCCATCGTCGCTTCGTCCTGGCCACGCCGGGCCAGGAGCCCCCCATGGATACGGGGGTGCAAGGTTTTTACCCGACCATCCATAATCTCCGGGAATTCAGTGAGGTCACAGACTTCACGCACGGGTAGACCGGCTTCATGCAGAGTGCGGGCGCTGCCCCCGGTCGAGATCAGCTCAACCCCAAGAGCATTCAGAGCCTGGGCAAGGTCGATCAGACCGGTTTTGTCCGACACGCTGAGTAAGGCCCGTCGAACGGGCAGGAGGGTCGTTTCGAACATGGCAGGCTCCACAAAGAAATGAAACTATTATAGGAGAGTGTCCGTAACTAGCGGCTCAGAGCAGGCCGTGCAGTACCAGTTTTTTGCGCAGAGTAGCCCGGTTGATCCCTAGGGTGGCGGCGGCACGACTCTGATTGCCGTCATGCCAAGCAAGCACTTCTCGTAGCAGAGGCAGCTCAGCCGTGTTCATGATCAGATCGAACATCTGGGGGTCTTCGGCAAGGTTATCGAGGTCTTGCAGATAGCGACGAACCAAGCATGCTACGCATTCGCTAAGGGCACACTGGTTCGAGTTGGATGGCATTGTGGTAGGTAGTGCGTTCACCGATAGCCGGCCCCTGAACAAATCAATTTGAAGGGTGCGTGGTGTGCATCGCCCCGTGATATCCGTATTCCGGAGCGAGATATGTTACTCGCCTCAGCTTGATTTTTTAAGGGATCTACTGCAAATGAATTTCGAAAGCGACGGCTTTTTGCCCCGGGTCGACCACTTCGAAGCTGATTGCAGCTGTGCTCCCTGCAGGCAAACCGAGAAGTCGCTGTATGTGGTTGGGTACATAGACCGCCGGTCGAAATCGACGCATTGCTATGCGCTGCCCTTTGAGGTTGGAAAGAATTACTTCCACAACGGGATAAGGTTGCGGAAAAGGGGCTCGGTTACGAAGATTGGCGCTGATCAACAAGGCTCCGGTGACACTGGGATGCGGGCGGATATCACGGTCAAGCAGTTGCAGCATGGCGGGATCGCGAACCAGCGGAAGTGGCTTGCCGATGATTTGGTAGACTCGTTTGACCCAGCCTCGCGACCTGTTGTTGCGTACCAGCATGGCTCGTTCGGCGTAGGCGATTTGTCCCAACAGAACGACTGCCAGAAGCAGGCTGCTCAGCCACCACAGGCCGCTGTGCCGGCGG
>CAJXGK010000343.1 GCA_913053815.1 uncultured Rhodanobacteraceae bacterium | reverse complement strand
GACAGAGAGTCGCTTCGAACTGGCCTGGGTGGGAGCTTGCCGGATCTGGCTGGCACCGCCGCAATGTTTCGAGTTGGCCACGCCGGTACATTCCGCCGATCCGAGCTTGATCGAAGCGTCTGCATTGTACGTGGAGCCTAAGCCCAACAGAGCGCAGCCCTCGCATCCAGACTTCACCGCTACTCAGGCTTTGGGACTGACTGTGGCCGAGACGCTACGGGTGCCCACCCGAGCCGGATCACGGTGCCCAGGCATGCGCTTTCTATTATGTACCGATGGCATTGATGGCCCCTGGTCTGCTCTAGCGCTGCATACGACACTGCGACGCGAGGAACTTGGTGCCCAGGAGTGTGTGGATCAATTACTGTTGACCGCACTGGAGCATGGCAGTCGCGATAATCTTAGTGCAATCCTGATCCGGATGCGTTGAAGTCCGAGCGCCGCCATAGCGCCCCTTCGGCCGAGGATTTCTCCAGGGCATCGAGCCGGGTTTCATGCTGGGCGCATTCCTCAGTAGTCGCTCGCAGGACCCGTAAATTGAGGTGCGCCGTACTATGTTTCGTAGCGGTCTGATGGCTCTTGGCCTGGGTTGCGGTATTGAAGTTCAAAGTGGTCTGGCCGGCGGTCATGGCCAAGTAAACATCAGCAAGCAGTTCGGCATCGAGCAGCGCGCCATGTTGTTGCCGGTTGGCATTGTCGATATCGAACCGCTTGCACAGGGCATCCAGTGAATTGCGCTGGCCCGGAAAGCGCTCGCGGGCCATGGGCAGGGTATCGATGATGGTCGCTACAAGGCTACGCAAGGAACCCTGTTCGGGGTTAAGCCGCGCCAGCTCGGCATCGAGAAATCCGCAATCGAAGGGTGCATTGTGAATAATCACATCCGCCCCATTGACGAAGGCTATGAACGCCTCGGCAATCTCCGCAAAATGCGGCTGTTCGGCCAGAAACGTATCGTCCAAGCCATGTATGGCCAGAGCCCCCGTATCGACTCTGCGATCCGGGTTAAGGTAGTACTGAAACGTACGCCCACTGCGACATCGGTCCACCACCTCGACACAACCGATTTCGATCACCCGGTGCCCCTGAGAGACTTCCAGTCCGGTCGTCTCGGTGTCCAACACCACGATACGGTTCATTTGGCTAAGTCCTGGGGAAGTTTTTCTGCAGCTTCACGAGCGGCCTGATCGACCCGTTCGTTTTCAACGTGGCCGTTGTGTCCACGAACCCAGCGCCAAACGATCTGATGGCGGGTGCAGGCGGTATCCAGACGCTCCCACAAGTCGCGATTTTTGACCTGGCCCTTGGCGGCGGTACGCCAACCGTTGGTCTTCCAACGCGGCACCCACTCGGTCATACCTTGGCGCAAATACTGGGAATCAGTACTTAATTCCACTTTACAGGAGCATCGCAAGGTTTCGATGGCTACGATCGCGGCCATCAGCTCCATGCGATTGTTGGTCGTCGCAGGCTCGGCACCGGATAGCAGCCGTTCGCGATCACCCCAGCGCAACAAGGCCGCCCAGCCGCCCCGGCCGGGGTTACCAAGACAGGCGCCATCGGTCCAAACGCGAACGCTGGAACCACTCACGAAGCGGCCCGATTGGAGTTCGGCATAAGCGGTACGGTTCGCTTGCGCATCTTGGGCTTGAACTGGAGGCGGATGACCTGACCTCCGGAATACCGTTTTCGAGCACTTAGCATGTACCCCCCTCCCACATAATGGCTTTGCCTATTTGTCATGCCGAGTTCCATCATTTCGCGTCCCGTATGCCACGCCCAGCGTAAATACACCTTCTGCCCGCAACGATGGGCCTGACGCCGCAGACATAACCCAGGCCATAGATAAGGTTGAAACCCGGCGATAATCATTTGTCCGCCGGATTCCAGCACTCGCTCACATTCCTGTAACAAGGGGCGCGTCTCCGGTAGCCATTCGTGGACGTGACGAACGATGAGCACCCTGAAGCTGGCATCGGCGAATGGCAGCCCCTCGTCAATCGCCGCATGAACCTCTCCATTCCAATGCGAGCCGGTCATGTTGAGGTGAACCCAGCGTCCGTATTTCCCATCGGCCCATGCCAACTCCCCTACACTACGGGGGATAGGTGTCAGCTCCAGACCCATAGCGCCCAGATCCAAACGCCGATAGCCGGCTAGCACCATTGCTTCGCCGGAAAGGCCACGTCGTACGCAGGGATGATCGAAAAGAAGGGGATTCATGAGGGTGGCAAGGTAAATCGTGTACATTGTGGGCAAAAACGTACATCCGGCACATATCGGTGGCGCGCCCCCCCCCCAGAGTGGGCAATCTGAATGGATAGGAAGAAAACCATGCTCGAACTGATCAACCTGCCTGCGTTTGAAGATAATTATATCTGGATGCTAGCCGATCCGGAACGCGGGGTGGCACTGGCTGTCGATCCGGGTGACGCTCAACCCGTGGAAGCCAAGTTGCATGAGCAACAATGGCAACTGGGTTGCATCCTGATTACCCATCATCATCCCGATCATACCGGCGGCGTGGCCGTCCTCGCTGAACGCCACCATCCCCAGATTATTGCTCCCGACGATCCCCGTATCGGGCATGCCTCGCAGCGGGTTAGGGATGGTGAAACAGTGAGTATCGACAAACTGCAGGTACAGGTCCAGGTGCTGGCGGTGCCCGGACATACCCGGAGCCATGTCGCCTATCACCTCAACGACTGGCTGTTCTGTGGTGACACCCTGTTCAGCCTCGGTTGCGGTCGATTGTTCGAAGGTACGCCTGCGCAGATGCTGTCCTCATTGGATAGATTTCGCACATTGCAGGCCACCACCCTAGTTTGTGCCGCCCATGAATACACTCTGGCCAATGCACGTTTTGCCTTGAGTGTGGACCC
>CAJXGK010000342.1 GCA_913053815.1 uncultured Rhodanobacteraceae bacterium | reverse complement strand
GCAAGGAGTACCGAAACCGTGTTGCTGATGATCGATAATTACGACAGTTTCACCTACAACTTGGTGCAGTATTTTGGTGAACTGGGCCAACAAGTCCAGGTGGTACGCAATGATGCGCTCGATATCGCTGCGATCCGGGCCTTGCAGCCCGAGCGTATCGTGCTTTCGCCGGGACCGTGCACTCCCAATGAGGCGGGTATTTCCCTGTCGCTGATTGAGCAAATGGGTGGGGAAGTACCCATCCTTGGCGTCTGCCTTGGGCATCAGGCGATCGGCCAGGCCTTCGGCGGTAAAGTGGTGCAGGCCAGGGAAATCATGCACGGCAAAACCTCAGCCATTCGTCACATTGGCCAAGGAGTGTTTGCCGGAATAGCCGATGGTTTCGAGGCTACCCGTTACCATTCGCTAGTGGTTGAGAAGACATCGCTGCCTGAGTGCCTGGAGTTGACCGCCTGGACCGAGAGCCGCAGCGGTGTGGTTGAAGAAATTATGGGCTTGCGGCATCGTGAATGGCCCATCGAGGGGGTGCAATTCCATCCCGAGTCGATCCTTACCCAGCATGGTTACGAGCTACTGCGCAATTTTCTGGCCATGAGAGCATGATTAATCTCTCCGTCAAGTCGGTCGGCAAAGTATCAGGCCAAGGCAGGCAAATTGAAAACCCGTCTGCAATGGCCATATACCGGGAGATTGGGTTCTCATCTGCTATCCGCACGAGGTTGCCATGAAATCTGTCAGCATTACTCCGCGAGAGGCTCTGCAGCGCACGATTGAACATCGCGAAATCTTCCACGACGAAATGGTTGATCTGATGCGCCAGATCATGCGTGGTGAGCTTTCATCAGTCATGATTGCCGCCCTAGTCACCGGTTTGCGGGTGAAAAAAGAAACCATAGGCGAAATTACCGGGGCTGCCCGGGTGATGCGCGAGCTGGCCACCCCGGTACGAGCTACGGCACACCCGCATTTTGTCGATATTGTCGGTACCGGTGGTGATGGCGCGAGCAGTTTCAATATCTCCACCACCTGCATGTTCGTGGCCGCGGCGGCTGGGGCGCATGTGGCCAAGCACGGTGGGCGCAGTGTGTCGTCCAAATCGGGTAGCGCTGATGTGCTCGAGGCGCTTGGTGCCCGTATCGACCTGACCCCAGGGCAGGTTGCACAATGCCTGGATGAGGTCGGTATCGGCTTCATGTTTGCGCCTCGCCACCATCCGGCGATGAAGGTAGTGGCGCCGGTACGGCGTGAATTGGGTATCCGCACGATCTTCAATATTCTGGGGCCGCTGACCAACCCCGCCGGGGCGCCTAATATCCTCATGGGGGTATTCCATGCCGATCTGGTCGGTATTCAGATACGGGTGCTGCAACGCCTGGGGGTAGAGCGGGCCTTGGTGGTTTATGGCAAGGATGGTCTGGATGAGATATCGCTGGGCGGAGCGACCCAGGTGGGTGAGTTGATCAATGGTCAGGTACGGGAGTACCAGATCGAACCCGAAGATTTTGGTTTCAGCATGGCCTCCAGTCGTAACTTGCGAGTAGTGGATGCTGAGCAATCTAAGGCCATGTTACTTGAAGCGTTGGGAAACCGCGCTGGCGTGGCTCGTGACATCGTGGTACTAAACAGCGGCGCGGCACTGTATGCGGCGGGAGTGGTTCCAGCCATCGAGGTGGGCATTGAACGAGCCCGCGAAGTATTAGCCAGCGGCGCGGCACTAGCCACCATGGAGCGTTTCGTGCGTGCTACCCGACGGCTGGCTGCGTCGTCTCCATGAACGATATCCTGCAGCGCATTGTCGCGCACAAGTTTGCAGAAGTTGCTGCAATGCGTGACGTCCAGCCCCAAGCTGAACTGGCCCTACGCGCCACAGCAATGCCGCTACCGCGTGGCTTTGCGGCCGCATTGCAGAGTCGGGTGGCTGCTGGCCAGCCGGCAGTGATCGCCGAAATAAAAAAGGCTAGCCCTAGCAAGGGGCTGATCCGAGCTGATTTCCAGCCTGCTAAAATCGCTCGTAGCTACCAGATAGGTGGCGCAAGCTGCCTTTCGGTACTGACTGATCGGGAGTTTTTTCAGGGTAGTGAAACCGATCTCCGTGAGGCCCGCGCCGCATGTGCTCTGCCGGTGTTGCGCAAAGACTTCACCATTGATCCCTATCAGGTCTACGCAGCTCGGGCGATGGGGGCCGATGCTATTCTGTTGATCGTAGCGGTGCTGGACGATGCTCGTTTGCACGAGCTGGCTGAACTGGCTAAGGCATTGCGTTTGGATGTGTTGGTTGAGGTGCATGATAGCGCTGAGTTGCAACGAGCCCTGCAACTGGATACCACATTGATTGGCATTAATAACCGTAATCTACGCAGTTTTGAGACCCATATCGAGACCACCTTACGGCTGGGGGGGCAGATTCCGGCCGACCGTCTGGCAATCAGTGAATCGGGCATCCATATTCCGGCTGATGTGCAACGGTTACGGACTGCGGGCGTACATGCTTTTTTAGTCGGTGAGGTCTTGATGCGGGCCGCTGATCCTGGTACCGAACTGGCCCATCTGTTTGCCACATCTGACTGAATAGGAAACTCGGATGTCCACCGCGTGGCCATAGCCTTCTTCGCTGGATTTTTCTGCCTGCGCGGCAATGTTGAGACGGTTTAAGGGCAGAAAAATGATGCGGTTCGTACCTCATCCCATCCTACGACCTGCGCGGCAATGCTGAGACGGGGTACAGAGGTTACAAAAAAACCTGTCATTCTGGGCTCCTCTTGTTCTCGTCATCCCGGGCGTAGACCCGGGATCCAGGGGGATATCTACAGCGAAGTAAACTAGCTACACGTTCATGGGCGCCGGTAACATGAGCCCATATATTGCAGGTTCTTTTGCAGAAAG
>CAJXGK010000341.1 GCA_913053815.1 uncultured Rhodanobacteraceae bacterium | reverse complement strand
GGCCAGGTAGCTCAGTTGGTAGAGCAGGGGACTGAAAATCCCCGTGTCGGCGGTTCGATTCCGTCCCTGGCCACCATTTCGTTTCCTAAACCCCTCCACACGGAGTCTTACCGCCGGCCCTGCGGGTCGGGGTTACTCGGCTCTTCCTGAGCCTTACCCTGCGGGCCATCGCCTCACCAGGCGATGTTCCCATGGGTTTCCTACCCATAGGTCGATTCCGTCCCTGGCTCCCCATCCAATCAATGGATTACGCAACACGCAACAACCTCGAGTTGGAATGCGGTGACAAAGTTGTGTTATCGATCCGACCTGCTGCAGCGCGCAGGCGACCGATCATCCGATGGACATACCGCAATGTCACCAAACCAATACAGTACCGGCAACACTGCACGCATCAGCCACTCATCACACCCAACCATGGGTCTGCGAATCATAGAACATCCCATTTGCCAACCCGGACCGTGAGGTCTATTGTCACGCGCACCCGACTATCTATAGCGGATCAGCCGGTACCCATGAGCATACGGAGGGCTCAATCATGAAAGATATCGTTTTCTGTGCAGACGGTACTTGGGATCATCCACACCAGGAAACTGATGGGGTTTCTTCGGATACCAACGTCCGAAAGTTCTATAAGGCACTGGTCACCGATGAACACGAATTTCCCATCTACGACGACGGTGTTGGAGCGCACGGCAACCCCTGGGAACATTTTCTTGGCGGGGCATTCGGGGAAGGTCTACTCGCGAAGATTAAAGATGGGTATCAGCAAATTGCAGCCGCTTACCAACCTAGCGATCGTATCCACATCTTCGGATTCAGTCGCGGCGCCTATACCGCGCGTAGTCTGGCCGGCATGATCGCCGATTGTGGATTACCCAAGAATACCAGCGCACTACAAAATGTGACCGATGCAGCATTTAACGTCTATCGTGAACGCAAGGCTCATAGGGATGCCGTTCGCACCTTCATAGCCAAGTTCGATCAACAAGAAGTCACCATTGCAACAGTCGGGGTCTGGGATACTGTGGGGGCTCTCGGCATACCGGTGAAAATATTTGAAGGTATCGATGAAGCCATCTATGGTTTTCTCGACACAGCCCTACATCCGGATATTCAGGCGGCTTACCATGCCGTTTCCATCGATGAGCTGAGGCCTGAATTTGAACCCACTTTATGGAAGTCGGTACCCATACCCGGGCAAATTCTCGCCCAAATATGGTTTGCTGGAGTGCACGGCGACGTAGGTGGTGGATATCCCGATTGTGGACTCTCTAACATAACCCTCCACTGGATGATACAAAAGGCCATGGCGCGTGGCCTACAGTTTCAAAGTGAGGTGATTTCCGCATTGTCCGTAAGCGCAGCCAATGCGATGGCGATGCTGCACCACTCCTGGACACCGCTGTTCGGTGAAAAAACGCGTCGTGTAATACCTCCAGATGCGATCTATGCGTCGACCGTACGATCCCGGTACCTAGACGACCCCACGTACCGCCCACCCAATCTTGTCCCTGGATTTCCTAGCTCACTGCCCAACACCTGCTTCTTCAACGTTCTGGCATGACCCATCCCCTGCCCACAGCAAACGTTGGCGGTTTGTCTTCCAACTTAAGGAGCTCGGCGACGTCGCGACGAGATCATCAAGACGGGCCACGGCCATGTACAGCGAGTGTTGACAGAGTCGGCTTGGTGCTACCGCTTCCCGGTGTGTCATTCCGATTCGCGATAGAAAGTACAACAATACAGTCATCCAAACTCCCAGGAATAGGGCATGGCGCGACGAGCGACGGGGCAGGAACATGTAGCGGCGGCGCGTACCCTGCTACGCAACGCCAAGACAGCAGACGAGCTGCGTACGGCGCAGGCGGTGTTGCACCCCTTGGAACTGGGGTTGAGTCTGGAGCAGACCGCGGCGGCGATCGGTCGTTCACGCACGGCCCCGTGCCGGATCCGGACTCGCTACGGCAAGGTTGCCAGTGGGCAGCGACCGCCCCCACGCTCCCAACACGCGCTGCGCAATCATGCCAAGGCGAGCTGGGTGCAGGAAGCGAAGGGGCTTGATGAGGTATTGCGCGAGGCCGGTGAAGGGGGCGTGTTGGTCATTCCGCGGCGCAAGCCCATGATCGAGTCGCGATGGGGTAAACCGTTGGCCTTGTCCACGGTCTATCGCCTATTGGCGCGGCATGGCGGGCGCAAGCTGGCGCCCGATACCCCCCCAAAGGCGACCCGGCACGGCGCGAGGACTGGAAAAAAAACTCCCCGTTACGCTGACAGAAACGCTAGCAAGCTTCGCCTCGGTGCAACCCGTGCGCCTGATGTTCCAGGACGAGGCGCGCTTTGGCCACATCAGCGATTGCCGTCGCTGCGGGGGCAAGAAGCCCCAACGTCCGCTCGTCAAGGCCCTGCTCACGCACCAATACACCTACGTCTACGCGGCGCTATCGCCGGGCGATGGCGCGCTCGATTCCCGGGTGCTGCCACACGTCAACACCGCGTGCCTGCAAGTGTTCATCGATGCGGTAGCGGCCCGCTATCGGCACGAAAACATCGTCATGGTGATCGACGGTGCCGGAGGGCACAAGAGCAAGGCACTGACGCTCCCCGCGAATCTTCGCTTCCTGTTGCTGGCCACCCTATCCGCCCGAACTCAACCCGCAGGAACCGGTCTGGGCGCAGCTACGTGAACAGTTCTTCCACCACCGCGTCTTCGATTCGCTCGAGGCGCTGGAAGATTACCTCGTGACCGCGTTGCGCCTCGTCGAGTCGGAGCCCGATCGTTGGCGCCAGCTGACCGCATGGCCTGGGGATAGTAAGTATCCTCCGGCAAAGCCGGAGGCTTTACGATGGCGGGCCCCTCAAAGGGGCCTTTTCGCCTTCGAAGA
>CAJXGK010000340.1 GCA_913053815.1 uncultured Rhodanobacteraceae bacterium | reverse complement strand
CCCCCCGTTTTTCCCTGGCTGCAAGAGGCCGTTACCCTCGACCGCCATGAACTTTGGCACACCTTCAACTGCGGTATCGGTTTTTGTTTACTGGTTGCTGCGGACTCAGTCGTGACCCTGTCTGCCTGGCTGGAGCGTCAATCGCTGTCCCATTGGGTGATTGGTGAAGTGCAACAGCAACACCCGAATGGGCGGGTGCGGATTGACGGTTAACATGGCAAGGGCACAGCCTGGCAAGCGTATCGCCATACTCGCATCCGGTCGCGGCAGCAATGCCCTGAGTTTGATTGAGGCCTGTCGTGCGGGCCTTATCAAAGGTGAAGTTGTGCTGCTTGCCAGCAACCGACCCACCGCCCCGGCGCTGGAACTTGCACGCGCTGCGGGCATCGCCACACTGTCCGAAGACAGCCGCGGGCGCCCCGATCGCCGAGCCTGGGATCTGGCCTTCCTGGACCGCGTGGCTACCCACCAACCCGACCTGATCGTACTGGCCGGTTTCATGCGCCGGTTGCATGCGGATGCAGTGGTTCCCTGGTATGGACACATGGTCAATATCCACCCTTCCCTGCTGCCGGCCTATCCGGGACTCGACACCCATCGCCGGGTACTGGCCGCAGGTGATCGCCAGCACGGCGCCAGCGTGCATTTTGTGAGTGCCGAACTCGATGCAGGACCGGTGTTCGCCCAATGCCGGATCCAGATCGGCAAGGACGATACCGCCGACAGCCTGGCACAACGCCTGTTACCCCATGAGCATCGCTTGCTGGTTACCAGCGTGGCCCACTTCATGCGCGGCGATATCCGCTTGGATGGCCGCAGCGTGCTGTTTCGAGGCCAGCCCCTCACTGCGCCCCTGGCCATCGACTGAGTCGGGTTTTGCGAAAAGAGGGCAGGATTCAGTTTGCTTCCGGCACACTACCGGGAACCTCTCAAAACCGTCACGAGCGGATCCAGTGCCAGGAATCGCGGAATGCGCAACGAGACCTATCAAGTGGATAGCTACGGCGCGCATCAAGCCCCGACACCGCCGGCGGTTCGCACAGTAGGTTGTGAGAGGTTCCAGCTATGGCCGTACTCAAGGATTTCACCATACTTGCTTCGCATCATCATCGTCGACTGCCGGTCCTGCCCGGACTGCTGATCCTGCTGCTCACTGCACCGGCCCTGGCCGTCACCCTGCAACCATTCCAGGTGGAATATCAACTGTCTCGCAACGGTGGTGTACTGGGTCGGGCGACCCTGAGTCTGAGTCGCGATCAGCATGGCGATTACACGTACCGCAACCGCAGCCGTGGTGACAACGGGCTGGCCGCGCTGCTCAGACTGAAGGTTGACGAGACCTCCCACTTCCAATGGACAGGAACCAAGGCGCATGATCTCGGTTATCAATATCAACTGCGTAGTTTATTTAAGACCACGCAGCGCCTGATCCGCTTTGACTGGAACAAGCATCTTGTTCAGGTGAACGAGTCAGGGCGAATCCAAAAATTTCCAACTCGGCCCGGAGTCGTGGACCGCAACCTCAGCGTGTTGCTGCTCGGCTACGCCGTGGCTACAGGTCGGCGTGGCGAGATGACTATCCCGGTAGCGATGCGTGACCGGGTATCAATGCAGCGTTACCGCATCAGTCCGTCCACACAACGCATCAGCACTCCTGCTGGCAGCTTTAATGCTTACGAAGTCCAGCGCAGCAATGCCGATAACGGCATCCGCGCCTGGTTTACACCGCCGCTGCTGGTGCCGGTACGGATGATCCAGCATACCGGCAAGAACGCTACGGTCGAGCTGCAATTGCTACGGCGACCGTGACGATTATCCGGGTGGGTCAAAATCGATCCCCCATCGAGCCTGCGTCGCAGGCTGGAGGCCCGTCGCTTTGCTGGCCAGCCCCATCGCACATTGAAGACCCCGATCAACCGTCCAGTGGGCTGAGCACCCCACGCCCGCCCTTGTTCAGCACCTGGATGTAACGCATGGTCGTTTCCACATGTTGGTGGCCCAGTAGTTCCTAACCCGTACGAATGGCGTAGCTGAATTGCAACCCATGCGTTGCCAATGAATGGCGCAGGGTATGCGGCGTGACCGACTTGGCAATATCTGCATAGCGTAACGCCTGCTTCATCGCCCGTTGCACCCCCCCTCTCATCCAGATGATGCCGGCGCTGGGCGCTTGCCGTGAAAGAACACGAAACGACGACACCCTTCGACATAGATATCCTCGGTATAAAGGCTGTAATGCAAGGTGCGCAACCAACCGCGAACCTGATTGAGCCGCCTCGGCTAGCCCAAGCGTCGCGATTCCGAGATCGAAGCCTCATCACAGCAAGTCATAGGGTGGGTATACTCATTGACAACGATGAATTGTAGGGGTAGCTTGCCAACATACTCAGTATGGGCGCCTGTACAGGTGCATTTGAACGCACCACGTTAGGGTATCTACTTTACGTTAGGGCTAAAAATGGAGATATCTTGGAAGCATTAATAGGAACTGTTATTGGAGCATTAATCGCAGGGGCAGCGATAATACTCAACTCATACTATAGCTCTCAGCGGCAAGAGCGGCGTGAAGATCATTTGGCTTGTAGAAAACAATTAGAAAAGGACATAAATGAGATTAGTAAACTTTATCAAGATTCCTTGCAAATCATGGATCGAATAATACGAAAACATGGCATCGATCAAGAAGGGAAACTGGAGACGCTATACAATACAGAAATAAAACTTCAGTTAATTGGAACAACGGAAATATACGATAAATTCAAAGAGGTAAAGGGTGCAGTTGCTGATATGGAACATAAGCTCCCATCATTCCCAGATGAATTCATACAGAAATTTGAAGATGACGATGACAGATATGAAAGGCTAGAAGTGAGAAAAGAAGCAGAGAAAG
>CAJXGK010000339.1 GCA_913053815.1 uncultured Rhodanobacteraceae bacterium | reverse complement strand
GTTGCAGGCCGGCCGGCAAACCCTGGTGCTGGTTCCGGAGATCGGGCTCAGCGCCCAAACCGTGGCCCGCTTCGAACAACGTTTGGGCATCCGCGTACCCATCTTGCACTCCGGCCTGGCCGATGGAGCCCGTGCCCGCACTTGGCTGCATGCCGCAACCGGTGCGGCTACGGTGCTACTCGGTACCCGCTCGGCGGTGTTCGCTCCGCTACCCAAAGCGGGCCTGATCATCGTCGATGAAGAACACGACACTTCGTACAAACAGCAGGAGGGCTTTCGCTACCACGCCCGTGATCTGGCCCTGGTTCGGGCTCAGGCGCTGAATATACCTATTGTGCTGGGTTCGGCCACCCCTTCGCTGGAAAGTCTGGCTAATGTGCAACGTGGCCGATATCGACTTTTACGTTTGCGCGAGCGCGCCAATGCCCGTCCTCCACCCAAGGTGGAAATTGTCGATCTGCGCCGCTATTTCGCCCGCGATGGTCTCAGCGCGCCTTTGCTTGAAGCCCTGCAGCAAACCTTCAACCGGGGTGAACAGGCTCTGGTGTTCCGCAACCGCAGAGGTTATGCGCCGGTTTTGCTGTGCCGACAGTGCGGCTGGCATGCCGAGTGCCAACAGTGTTCGCGGCCCTTGACCCTGCATGAGCAACCGCCCCACCTGCAATGCCATCATTGTGGGGCCCAGCAGCCTGTTCCTGCGCAGTGTCCAGCTTGCGCCTCGCCCCATCTGCACGCTCAGGGGCATGGTACTGAAAGGCTGGAAGCCGCCTTGGCCGAGCACTTCCCGAGCATTCCACTATTGCGCGTGGATCGCGCCAGTACCCCAAACCGCATGGCCATGCAGACCCTGGAAACACGTCTTCCGGCAGTGGGTCCGGCGTTGCTGATAGGTACCCAGATGTTGGCTAAGGGCCATGATCTACCGCGTCTTACCCTGGTTGCTATCAGCAGCCTGGACGAAGGTCTTTACAGTATCGATTTTCGCGCCCAGGAACGCATGGCGCAGTTGATAGTACAGGTTGCGGGTCGCTCCGGTCGTGCCGATCATCCGGGACGGGTGTTGCTGCAAACCCATCATCCGGATCACCCGCTGCTGTCCCGACTGTTGCGGGGTGGCTACCCGGCTACGGCCGCCGAACTGCTGGAAGAACGCCGGATAACACACCTACCGCCCTATGCTCAGCAGGTCTTATTGCGGGCCCAGGCCGGTACCGAAAGCCGCCTGCAGGCCTTTCTCGACGCAGCGCTTACGGCTCTGCCTGTCCATCCGGGTATCGAGGTGGCCGGCCCCATGCCCGCACCGATCTCCCGCCTACGCGGCCAGCAACGCGGGCAACTGCTGCTGGAAGCGGAGAGCCGAGCGCGATTGCATCAGGTGCTTACAACCTGGGTCCCTGCTCTGGAAGCCTTGACCCCACGGCACCACACCCGCTGGTCGCTGGATGTGGATCCCGTTGATCTGTACTGAAACTTACAAACATGGCAGGAAATAACTATTTTCCTTTAAAGCATTTCGTGGTCGAACTCAACCTTTCTATGAATCCGATACCCAAGGCATTCCTATAAGCGGCGATGATAGCGACAACAAGCTTCCCTCCATCGGCGGTGGGTGGGCTACCTCTCTTACTCGCCGGAGAGAAGTTAGCCCTACCGGTCGCGCCCTACGGGATTTGCCCTGCACCGCGCACCACAGCAATAGACCCGTGGTAACCACCACGCTTGTTAGTCCACTATGCACCCAACCTGGGGAAGTCATTCTTTATGTCGGTGATGTGTGTCAAATGTGGCTTGGTCAAGGATGGGGTGAACTCGTGCACCGCAGGCACACAAAATAGCCGGGGTGTATCAATGCCGTCTTCAGTAAATTACGTGTCAAGCATGTTGCTTGATCGATACTGAGTATCAGCTTGATAGCCGCCTACAGGGCTCAGTTCGGCCAGCTTCGTAAGGCTAACACGGCGTTAAGACCGCCGAAAGCAAAAGAATGACTAAGGGCCACGCGTACCGGTATCTCGCGTGCCACGTTCGGCACATAGTCCAGGTCACACTCTGGATCCGGATCCATGAAATTCACCGTGGGGGGAGCGATCCCTTCGCGCAGGGCTCCCAGTACGGCAATTAGCTCAATGGCACCGGCTGCCCCCAAGGCATGGCCGTGCATGGACTTGGTTGAGCTGACGGCTATCTGGTGCGCGTGACGGCCCAACGCCAGGTGGATAGCGCGGGTCTCAGTGGAGTCGTTAGCCAAAGTACCTGTGCCATGCGCATTGATGTAATCGACCTGATCGGTATTCAAGCCCCCATCATCGAGCGCCCCCCGGATGGCGGAGGCGGCACCTTCCGCCGAAGGATAGACAATATCTCCGGCATCGGCGGACTGTCCGACCCCGGCCAGTTCAGCCAGAATTGTTGCACCACGGGCCTGGGCGTGCGACAGCTCCTCGAGTACAAAAATCCCCGCCCCCTCACCTAGGACCAGACCGTGGCGCTGCTTGCTGAAGGGACGGCAGGTATCGTCAGCCAACACCCGCATGGCTTCCCAAGCCCGCATCCCACCCAGAGAAATGCACGCCTCACACCCCCCACTGATCGCCACATCGACCCGACCGCTACGGATCAGATCGAAGGCCTGAGCGATCGCGTGGTTGGATGAAGCACAGGCACTGCTGACCGCGTAGGCGGGGCCGCGAACGCCAAAAGCCATGCTGATCTGACTGGATGGCGCGTTGGCCATCAAGCGAACGATCGTCAGGGGATGCACACGCGGATTACCTTCAGCATACATGCGCCGTGCTGACTCATCGTGGGTCAATTCACCCCCTATGCCCGTACCGATCACGCAAGCTGTGCGGGCCCCAATCTCCGGGGTATCCAAGGCCAGCCCGGATTGGGTAATAGCCTCCG
>CAJXGK010000338.1 GCA_913053815.1 uncultured Rhodanobacteraceae bacterium | reverse complement strand
TCTAAACACTTTAATATCAGTACGTTACATAACTTGTTCGATGGACGCCACCTCCACCAATACCCACAAGGCCAACCCCAATAGGTTGGCCTTTTTTAGTAGACACCCCAACTGTCTTGGCCACTTTCCGGCTGATAGGTTGTTGATACCGGACGCGCAGGACAGAATAAATCAGCGCGCGGAATGATTCGAAAGTGCATGGATATTTCGTGCCGTCTCTATAGTAAGGTTAGCTGCCTTCAGCCCGTTTAGTTTTCAACTTCTCTGGCAGGTCGGGATGCGCAATCGCATACCGGGATGGATGATGTAGTGAGGAGGGCGCAGCCCGTTCATGCGAGCAATACCGTGGGCCTGAGCGCACCGAAAGTGCCTGGCAATCCCATATAGAGTGTCACCCTGACGCACTTGGTAGTAAATATGCAAAGGTCGAAAAACGGGGGGTGCTGCAGCATGTAGTACACGAGCTAATCCCAACCAGTTGCCTCCCGGCTTGCACTGCTTGGCATATACCGATTTCAGAATACTTGGCATGGCAATACGGGTACCCGCCGGTTGGGTCTTCTGGGGTTTCAATCGGGGATTGAGATTGCGCAGGGTTCGAAACCATCCATCGCGCATTTGCCCTGCCTGGCCAAGGCAAATAGATAATTCCGAAAGCGAGGCCGGGCTGTTCAGAGTGATCAAACCCGGCGTGCCATCAATCTTAGGAAACTCCAGGTTATATCGTTGTGGATGCAGGAACAGCCAGGCAGCGGCCAGCACCATGGGGACGTACTCTCGGGTCTGGGCCGAGAGCGCATCGTAAATTCTCGGCTCCCACAAGCTGGCGTTGGTCTGTCCTCGTACCAGCCTGTTCACAAACCCCTCACCACTATTGTAGGCAGCCAGGGTGAGGGCGAGATTATTATTGAATGTCTTGAGTTGCTCGTCGATAAAAGCCGCGTTGGCCTGGGCTTCAAGTTTGGGGTCAAAACGCTGATCGAAACCATTGACAATGCGTAAACCAAACCGTGCAGCGGTGGCGGGCATGAACTGTAGGGGACCGGCGGCACCAGAACGCGATACGGCATGGACCTTTCCAGCCGACTCCTTAGCCATGATGCCGAATAGCAAGGCCTCGGGTAACCCGGTCTTCTTATAGGCCGGCTCCATCTGCGCGCGAAGATACTGATAGTTCACCCAGGTATTTATCAACTGCGGGCGCATCGAGGTTAACCATTCCTCGATGGCCGCACGAATCGCCGCATTGCTGGCGATGAGTTGGGGTAAAATACCGTGGCTGAGCAAAATCACCGAGCGCTCAGTCTGCGGCAATACCCACAATACCGGGGACTCTTCACCCTCGGTGGACTGGGCGATTTCAGGTGGGTTCTGCACGGTGGTGGTGTCGATGTATCGGGTGGCATCAAGCAACTGCTCATAGGCTGAGGTGAATCTGAGCATGTTGCAGCCGGCTAGAGCTGCGCAACGTTTGGTGTCGCTCTTGATCTGTAGTAGTGCCTGCTGCTGGATAGTAAGCATCGCATCATGTCCCGATGCCTTGTTACCAAACTGATAGGCCGTCATGGCCCGGGTCAAATCTGCGTAGATTGCAGTCACCGGTGCGGTAGGGGCAGAGTTGGTGGCCACAGCCTGGGTTGTGGTAGAGCTATCTTGGTGAGTCGACAAAGGTACGCTGGCGCAGCCGGCAACGATGACGCTGAAGATGGATGCACTCAGAATTGAAAATAAAACAGAACGATGTGCCATGGCGAGGGCGATGCAGGAAATTGAGCGCCAAGGTAACTGGCTCTACGCAACAGCTCAAGTATTCAGTACGGAATTCAGCAACAACCTCGGCACAATTGATCTACTCTACCCGGCACACTTGGGATTCTTCTGAACACACATCATGAGCCGTTGGCGTCCCCCTCCTGTCAAGTCCACAGCACTGATCACCGCTGCAGGCATGTCGAAACTGCAACAGGAACTCGACGATTTGTGGCATCGGCAACGACCCGAGGTCGTCCGCGCTTTAGCCGCGGCAGCGGCGGAGGGCGATCGTTCTGAGAATGCCGAGTACACCTATCGAAAAAAGCAGCTTGGAGGAATCGATCGGCGAGTGCGCTATCTCAGTAAACGGATTCCCATCCTTCACGTAGCAGGAGAAAAACCCCCGTCCAGCGTTGCCGTATTTTTTGGCGCCAGGGTGATTCTGGAAGATGACACGGGTGAGTGCCACACCTACCACATCGTAGGGCCCGATGAGATCGACACGCGGCAGGGACGGATAAGTATTGATGCTCCGTTAACACGAGCGCTGCTCAAGCATCATCAAGGAGACCAGGTCAAGGTCGTGCTGCCTTCCGGTCACCACACCTACACGATTGTGACGATTTCCTATCTGGACATCCCCTCATCTGAAACACCCCAGGGTACCTACGAAAAACCGTAGCGAGCCGTTCGAGTGCCCGGCGCCCCGGAACGAATCTCCGAGACATATCGGATAGATGGGTGAGGGGTGAGTGCGGACACAACGCAGCAATCAGACTGTGCCGTAGATTTACCGAAGCCCCCCCTCCAGATCACCCCCGGTGGTGACCTGCCGCACGTGCTAAAGAGGCCTATTTCAACTGGAAAAATAAGTAGTGGTCCGCCTATTGCGTAATGAGGCCCCGGCGTTGTCTCAGTAATCCCCGCACCCCCCAAAGCCCGAGCAATGGCCCGGGCAACAGCAGCCAGACCACGGCCGAACCGATGGACGCCCACAGAGTGGTTGTCAACTGGATAGCGAGAATGGTGATTAGAAAACCGATGCTATTCATGATTGCCAAGGCACTGCCCAGGGATTCACCCGGTACCCCTGCCGCGGCCAGTGCAGAAAACTGCGGGGAATCGGCGACCACTGCCACCCCCCAGATTACCA
>CAJXGK010000337.1 GCA_913053815.1 uncultured Rhodanobacteraceae bacterium | reverse complement strand
CTAACAATAGCAAGCTTTATACTTCAGAGATGTCAACGCTACTGACCATGTGTTGTTTTGTCAACTCAAGCGAGGGATGCGAAACTTATCGAAATACTGGAATAATGCGCTGGGTATGTTATGGCTAAGATGTATCTCTCTTATTGTTTCTATCAAACGTTCTATTGAAAAGATGGGGATATGCGTATAAGGCCATATTGTTTGCAAAACCGCTGGACCTGGTTTCGTGATAAATTTGGTGGAATTGAGGGGAGGCTCGACAGCGGGTTGCGCTGGTCCCCAACCCCGGATCGGAGAGTGAAATGGACGACAATGCCGATAAACTGGTCATAGCGATTTCAGAGATGGACGAGGCGACCGCCCTGCGTCTGTCAAAAGAGATGTTGGCAGATGGCACCGACCCGATGGAAGTGCTGCGCCTTTGCCGTGTGGCGATGGATATTGTCGGCGAGAGGTTTGAAAAGGAAGAATATTTCCTGCCAGAACTGATGATGGCCGGGGATATGCTGGAACAGATCGGGGTTCTCATAAAACCGCTTTTGATGGGTGCTGCCGATGGTGACGGACCCAAAACCCACGCGACCATCGTGCTGGGAACGGTGCATGGCGATTTGCACGATATTGGCAAGAATATCGTTGGCGTAGTGCTTCGCTGCAATAACTTCGAAGTCATTGATCTGGGGGTAATGGTTCCCACCCAAAAGATCCTCGACACCGCCAAGGCCAAGCAGGCTGACATCATCGGCCTATCCGGTCTGATTACACCATCGCTGGAGGAGATGGGCCAGGTCGCCAAAGAAATGCAGCGTCAAGGCCTGCAGGTACCCCTACTGATCGGTGGGGCCACCACCTCGCGTGCTCATACCGCGCTAAAGATCGAGCCGCACTACGAGGCAGGCACGGTATGGGTGAAAGATGCCTCACGGGCCGTCGGTGTCGCCCAATCGCTGGTCAGCAAGGAGCGGGTCAAGGACTTCCTCGCCAAGGTCCGCACCGACTACGCCAAAGTGCGCGAACGATATCGCAACCGCGGCCCGGGCAAGCGACTGATGGCACTGCCCCAGGCTCGTGAGCAACGCTTTAGCTGCGACTGGAGCAACTACCACCCTCCACAACCCAAGCGCCCCGGCCTGAGTGTGTTTAACGACTACGATCTTGCCAAACTGCGGGACTATATCGACTGGACGCCATTTTTCCAGGCCTGGGAGTTGCGGGGACACTATCCGGCCATTCTTACTGACGAGGTCGTCGGCCCGCAGGCCAGCGAACTATTCTCCGACGCCCAGGCCATGCTGGATAAAATCATCACCGAAAAATGGCTGACCGCGCGTGCCGTTATCGGTCTATGGCCCGCTGCGAACAGCGGCGATGATGTGGAGGTATACAGCGACACGACTCGCACCACCCGGCTGGCTATCCTGCACAGCCTGCGTCAGCAGGCCGACAAACCTATTGATCGACCCAATTTCTGCCTGGCCGATTTCATCACCCCTAAGGAGTTCAACAAACCGGATTGGATCGGTGGCTTTGCCGTCACCACCGGTCTCGGCATTGAGGAGCATTTAGCGCGTTTCCAGGCTGATGATGACGATTATTCCTCGATCATCCTCAAGGCTCTGGCCGACCGTCTCGCCGAAGCCTTCGCCGAGCACCTGCATGAACGCGTACGTACCGAGTTCTGGGGCTATGCCGAAGACGAAAAACTGGATAACCATGCCCTGATTGCCGAACACTACCGGGGCATCCGCCCGGCTCCAGGCTATCCGGCCTGCCCGGATCACACTGAAAAAGCCACTCTGTTCGAACTGCTCGAGGCCACCGCCAATACGGGCATACAACTTACCGAAGGTTTTGCTATGTATCCGGCTGCCGCCGTTTCAGGCTGGTATTTCTCGCATCCACAAAGCCAGTACTTTGTGGTTGGCCGGCTGAGCCGGCAACAAATCGATGACTACGCGCAACGCAAGAAGTGGAGCGTCGAAGAGGCCGAGCACTGGCTATCCCCATGGCTCGACTACGAGCCGGATTGATTGCCATGCCATCCTTATTATTCTCTATTTTAGATTTTATAATTACGATAGTTTATTGATATCGAAGGTTTTTAAGACTTGCTCCCTTCATGAAAAAGATTAACGGGAAGGTGGCAAGAAACACCCAGGCCATGAACTGGAAGCTATCGATAAACCCTTGCATATTGGCCTGACGGGATAGTTCTAGGCCCAGCACATACGGAGTAATCGCTGCATGCAAGCGTAGACCCAACTGCTGTAGAAAATGCTGCAATGCCGGATTGCTCGCGTTGATATGGCCACCCAGCTGATTCCAGGATACCTGGGTCTGGCGGGTAAGAATGGTGGAAACAATGGAAATTCCCACGGCTGAACCAATGGTCCGCAAAAGGTTGAAAACTCCCGCCGCCTCAGAGGAGATTTCGCGCGGCAGGGTCGCGTAGGCAATCGTGCTCACGGGAGGAAAAATCAGTCCCATACCTAGCCCGAGCAAGGTCATCGGCCAAACGGCCCAGAACACATCGATATTGAGGTTGTAACGGGTCATCACAAACAGACCCGTCGAAAAGATCAAGATCCCCAAGCCGATGAGAATGCGCGCATCGATTTTGCCGATCAAACGCCCGACCACCATCATGGTCAACATGGCGACCAAACCTCGGGGCACCAGCACCAGACCGGAGGTGAGTGCCGGATACTTCAGCAAACCTTCCAGCAATTCCGGCGACAACAGCGTAGCACCGTACATGCCAAGCCCCATGGCCGAAATCAACAAGCTCGCAGTGGTAAAATTGCGATCCTTGAAAATCGAAAGATTAAACAGGGCTTTGTCTTTCTTACGCAAAGCATGGTCAACAAACGCCACCAACCCAAGTACCGCCACGACGCTCATGAGCA
>CAJXGK010000336.1 GCA_913053815.1 uncultured Rhodanobacteraceae bacterium | reverse complement strand
TGGAACAGACCTTAATAATTCGATCCAACATCAACATCCGGCCCGTCGGCAAACGAGTATTGCGGGGACCGAACAGTTTGCCAAAACCACAGGCCAGCAATTCGGCATATTCGTAGGAGGATTTAGAGGTCATGGACTAACAGTCAGTTGGATGATGAGATAGGGTAGTGAGGCCATAGTACGGCGAGTCATAATTTTTACGTATTTGAGGTGAACGGTCGGTTTATTTATCGATCATCTGGGGGAGCCAAGGCCGGTGTCCCCTACTCATCGTCAATAGGGGCAGTCTGCAGCCACTTGTATGGGGCCATTTTGATCTGTATCAAGTTATTGCCACGATTACTGACCGTCGGGCTCAATCTGGAGGGGTCGGTCCGTTCTGCCGAGCAGGAGTCTCTTAACAGTGCCGGTTCGGATCCAGCTACAAGTAGATGACGGGCAGATGGCGCGCGAGTATACTTATTTGTTTATCAGATCAGAATCAAGACGTTCCTGCAATTCTGCAAGGTTAAAAGCATGTGGCTGGTTCCATTATCTGGGTGATTTCGGGTCTGGACATAGTGAACGGCTTACCTCAGTGAGGTATTGCAGAACATCAGGAGGAGGTGACTGGAGCCGCTATTTTTTACCGGCACCGGGAATGGAACCCGTAACCGAAACGGCTGGCAAGCATTGTTGTCGCGTATTGTGAGTCATTTTCTGGAGTCCCGGCTTTCGTGAACGCCCTTCGCCTGCCAACTGAGGTCCGTCCCCCGTTCGAGCTGGGTTGGATTCGTTCCATGATCGACCGGGTCGATGATGCGTTTTTGGTGCTTCTGGCCGGGCGTCGGCAATTGGTGCGCCGAGCATTGCAGGCCAAGCGCACCACCGGATTGCCGGTGCGGGACCGGGAACGCGAGCGGCAGGTTCATGCCCGAGCCCAGTATTTTGCACAACGGCTGGGTCTGTCCTCAACCATGACCCAGAAACTGACCGAACTTTTGATTGAAGATGCTTGCGGCATACAGGGCTTGCCATCGCCCAGCATTACGTATACTGAAGGCATGGCCCATGCGCTGCCTTCGACCATTACCAGGAGTACCTCCATGCAGACCTTGCCTGTTCCCGTCGAACGTCTGTTGGGACATTTGCCACCACCGGGGCGGGTGTTTCAGCCGCTACGTTGGTTGTTGCCGTCATCTTTGTTGCAGATTGCCATTCGCAAGGCGACGTTACGGGTATTGGCCGAACCGCTTGCCAGTGGCGTGTTTGATGACTTGCAAGGGCGCAAGTTGGGTATCGAGGTGACCGATCTCAAACTGAAATGGGTGGTTGAGATCAGGGACCGAACTATTCAGGTGCAGGTGCCGGGTACGGCTGCGGAGTCTTCCGTGCGCGGCAGTGTCACAGATCTTTTACTTCTTGTCAGTCGTCTGGAAGACGCCGATACGCTCTTTTTTCAGAGGCGATTGCAACTCGTTGGGGATACTGAGCTGGGTCTCATGGTACGCAATCTGCTGGATCAGTTGCCGTGGGAAACGATTCCCCTGGCGCTACGGGTTTTCCTGAATCGTGGTGCCAGACTGGCGCGGCGGGCACGCTCAGCTCATCGGGGCGAATCCATATCCTGACGGAGTTCGAGTGGATTTCGACCATCATCCGCTTTACGCAGCAGCTCGCTGCTTTCGCGAAGAAAGTTCGGAGCGAGATCACCAAAATAATCCTGAATCTCCGCAAAGTGCACAATTAGGCTATCGCGCTGCCCGGCCTGGATGATCGCCAGCAATTCATCCAGGCACTCACGATAGGCAAGAATCAGTTGCGGCAGTTTTTCAGCCTGCAACATGATGTCTCCGTACAGATCCGGGCTTTGCGCAAACAGCCGTCCCACCATCGCCAGTTCCAGCCGGTAGATCGGTGAACTGAGTTGTAGCAGATGGGGTAAGTCTGCGTTTTGCCTGTGCAGGAAGGCCCCGTAAACCATGGTCGTGAAATGGCGCATGGCCTGGATAACTTGCATGGCTTGATCGTGACGGTCAGCAGGTTCCTCGTGCAGGGTGACGCCCCATAATGACAACTGCTCCAGCAACCACTGGTAATGATCTTGATCTCGTCCGTGACAAACTACGACGACCTGCTTCACCAGGCTGCGCAGGTCGGGTCCGAACATCGGGTGCAAACCGACCACCGGCCCCGGGTGTCGCCTCAGCATGGCCTCGACGGGGGCCCGCTTGATGCTGGTTAGGTCAGCGAGAACACAGTCCGGGGGAAGCTCAGGAAGTGCTGCAATCACGGTGCAGGTGTCTTCGATAGGTACGCTGATCAGAACCAGTCCGGCGCCCGCAAGATGTTGTTGGGCATCCGGCCAGTCCGCCTTTTCCATAACCCTGACCGGATAACCGGAGCGTTCGAAAAAGCTCTTGAGAAGGCTACCCATGGCGCCACCTCCCCCCACGATAACGATGCGACGCTGAGTATTCCCCGTGGCCGGAAAACCCGTTTCCTGGGTGGAATAGGCTCCACGTATGATCCTCCTCAACACATCTTCGAGCAGTTGCGGATCGACACCGGCGGCACGGGCTTGCTGACGTCGCGCAGCCAGCAGGCTTGCCTCTCGATCGGGCGCATACAAGGGCAAGCCCTGGTTACGCTTGTGGGCTCCGATCTGGGCTGTTAATTGGGCCCGCCTGGCTAACAGGGCAACCAGATTTTCATCAAGCTGGTCGATTTCCACACGCAATTGTTCAATACTCATAGGACTTGGTCCAGACGTTTCATGCATGATTGTGATGATCGCACAGGATTTTTAATTTGTCGGGGATTTTTCTGCAGACGCAACGTAGCGGAGATTCAGCCCGAGTGAAAAAAGTAAGTAGCCTCCGGCAGAGCCGGAGGCTTTACGATGGCGGGCCCCTCAAAGGGGCCTTTTCGCCTTCGAAGA
>CAJXGK010000335.1 GCA_913053815.1 uncultured Rhodanobacteraceae bacterium | reverse complement strand
GGCCTTGAGTGTGGACCCTGACAACCCCGATCTGCAGGCCCGTTATGCCACCGTTGTGCGACGTCGCCAAGAGGGGCTGCCAAGTCTGCCGGTGATGCTCGACAGCGAGATACGCTGCAATCCATTCCTGCGCGTGGACGTCCCCGCTATTCAAGCATGGTGCACACGACGCGACCCCCAAGCACATAGCCGCATCGAACGCTTCGCGATACTTCGTCAAGCCAAGGATCACTTTCGCGAATGAAAAAATGGCTACTTACCGGCTTTCTGCTGGCACTCTCCGGTTGTGCGGCCTGGCAACCCCGATCCCATCCCCTACCCAATCCGGTAACCTCACCATCTCCGGCCCCGCAACCCCCACCACTACCTATCGAACTGCCCGCCACACCTTCACCGGCGATACCGGTGCCGCCCCGTGCCCCAGCCGCACGCACGCTCTGGCAACGAATGCGTAATGGCTTCGCGATGCCTAGTTGCAATACCGATCCGGCCATTCTGCGAACGGCCCAGCGTCTCACCCGTCGCCCCCAGGACTTCGATCGACAGATTGCCAGAGCACTGCCGTTAATCCGTATGGGCCAGCAATTGGTGGAAGTGGCAGGTATCCCCAGTGAGTTCACCTTGCTGCCACTGGTGGAAAGTAGCTACCGACCTGATGCACGAGCCCGTGGTGGGTTTGTAGGAATGTGGCAGTTTGGTCGCAGCACCGCTCGCTTATCCGGTCTGGATCTTCTCGACGGTTATGACGGCCGTCGCGATCCATGGGCATCCACGCTGGCTGCGACGCGGCTGATTCGCAGCTACGGCCAGCAATTCGGTGACTGGCGACTCGCCGTACTGGCCTACAACCGGGGCCTGGGTGCGGTACAACATTGGGTTGCACGCTATGGCATGCCCCCGCCGCAGCCGGTCGTACCAGACTGGCCCCTGCCGCGCGTCGCCCGTCACTATCTGCTGCGTTTGCTGGCCTATGCCTGCATCGTGCGTGAGCCCGAGCGCTTCGATGTTCACCTTCCCGGTGGTCAGCATCTGCCGCGTCTGCGCTTGCTGCAGTTAACCGCTCCGCTGGATATGGGCCTGGCCGCACGGCTTGCCGGCATGAGCCGGCGCAATCTTGATCAGCTCAATGCCGGCTATCTCGATGGACGCATGCCCCGGCATGGTCCCGATCATCTGCTGCTCCCTACCGCAGCTTATCAGCGATTTGTCGCCACCTATGCCATGTTGTCGGCCGCTACCTGGTCACACTTCGCACCCTATCGCCTGCACCGCTATGCTCGCTTAAAATTCCTGCAGCTATCCAAAATCGATCCGCTCAGTCTCGAGCAGATTGCTCAACTTAACAATATCGACCCGCATCAACGGCTGCGGCCTGGCTATCGCTTGTGGTTACCGAGAGGGCTGCACTTGCGTAACCTGCAACAGGTATCTCCCCGGCCCGCCTGGGGAGCCGTACATTGGGTCCACCGCGGTGACAGTCTGTGGTCAATCGCCCGTCAGTACCGGCTTACGGTTGCCGAGTTACAACGTTGGAATCATCTGCACCGCAGCTTGCTGCATCCCGGTCAGATTCTGCACTTGTATCCACCGGATTGACCGACTCGGCTAAACTTGGCCAATCATCACTGGCCTACCGGCCAATTTAGGAGGACTCATGGGATTTCTATCCGGCAAACGCGCCCTCATTGTGGGCATTGCCAGTCATCGATCCATAGCTTGGGGCATCGCTGAGGCCATGCACCGCGAAGGGGCTGAACTGGCTTTCACCTATCAGAACGAAAAACTCCTGAGGCGTGTCGAGGATGCCGCCAAGACCTTCGATTCCACGATCACCTTACCGCTGGACGTGAGCAGCGATGAGCAGATTGCCCAGACCATCGAACAGCTTGGCAAGCACTGGGATGGCTTCGATATCCTCGTCCATTCGGTCGGTTACGCTCCCCGTGAAGCTCTGGATGGCGAATTTGTGGAAGCCACTTCCCGTGAGGCTTTCGCCATTGCCCACGATATATCCAGTTATAGTCTTACCGCTCTGGCCAAAGCGTCCAGACCGATGATGCGTGGCCGCAACGGGGCAATTCTTACCCTGACCTACCTCGGTGCAGTACGAGCGCTGTCGAACTACAATGTGATGGGTTTGGCCAAGGCCAGTCTGGAGGCCAACGTCCGCTATCTGGCCTACAACCTGGGTCCCGAAGGAACGCGCGTCAACGCGGTTTCTGCCGGACCCATCAAGACACTGGCGGCTGCCGGAATCGCCAATATGCGAAAGATGCTCGAACATGTCGAGCACAATGCTCCGCTACGACGCAATGTGACCATCCAGGACGTTGGCAATACCGCCGCCTTTCTGTGCTCGGACCTGGCCGCAGGCATTACCGGTGAAATCACCTATGTAGATGGGGGGTTCAACACGCTGGGGATGACGGGTATCTGACTACAACACCGTGCAGCGGCTGTTTTTGTCTACGGCCAGCAGGAAACATCCATAAAAAAGGCTGCAGAGATCGCGGCCTTTTGCGGATCGCCAACTTGGCTGACCTCATTAATATAGAGCATCTCGATAAACCTGCTAGTGTCGTGCTTCACGCGGTTTGAACCGTTTTGTCCAAAAACTGTTTGGTATGAATAATTTTCCCTAAGGGACGGCCCGGCGACCCCGGCGCTTGACGCTCGAGTCTTGAGCTTTTAGGCCATAGCAAAGCGGGTCCTCTTTCTGCCGCGTCGTGGGGGTCGGGGCAATGTGAGACGGCAACAGGGGCCAGACGGCCTTTTCATAAACGGTCTGGTTGAGCCGCTGAAGCGGGTTCGGATCGGGGTATCCCCCGCACTCGGAAACCTCTTTATGTAATCGGTATCGTCGGTGTTGGGGGATCCGCCGCAACACGTGATAACGGAATTTTTTGGGGGTGCGCGTAGCCATTCTCGTC
>CAJXGK010000334.1 GCA_913053815.1 uncultured Rhodanobacteraceae bacterium | reverse complement strand
TCCTCAGCAGAATCTGTGGGTAGATTCCGGTTCGGGTAGGGCGCCAAGCACATGATACAAGGCGATTTCCATGGCATGGTAGGTCCGAAAGCCGAAGGATTTTCTGGAGGTCGGTTTTGCCTTGGTGTTGAAACCCTCCACGACGCCGCTGGAGAACTGCCCTTTGACCCGAAACCCGTTGAGCAGAAAAGCCCTGTGAGCATGCAGCATCCGAGCCGCCTTCCTCACCGGCTCGATTCTCAAGCGTAGGGCCTTGGTGCACCACGGGGCCAGGAAGCGACCCGCCCAGTAGAGCGAGAGATAGGTCCAGAAGAGATGGAACTCCTCCTCCTTCAGCAGGTAGGCCCGCACCGAGCGCAGGTTGTACGGGAGCAGTTCGGCCAGCCGGGACTCCTGGTGGTCGCTCAAGTTCTCCGGGCGCTTGAGCGACCTTCTTGTCAACGCGCTTCCGATACGGCTTCCACATGTCCGAGCAAAATGAGCGTGCGTTCGGATGGTCAAGAATACGGAGATAACTGCCGGAGTACAAAAGCGCCCGGGTCAGGCCAGCCGGCAGGATGATCAGGACGGCCATGAGTTACAATCGCACCACTTGTCGGGTTATCCTACCAGGAGACATTTGGGATCGCCTGACCTTCTACATCACAGTATTCGGGAAGCGGCTATCATTTCCGGTAGCGCCTCCTTAAAGTGGCGACGCGGCTGCCACCCCAGTTCACGCTGAATCTTGTCGGAACGATAGCAAGCGGAACCCAGAAGGCGGCGTAACACTTCAGAATTGAGTGGCAGGCGTAGACTGAATCCCTGTTCCAGCGCATCCCCCAGTACCGCGCCCGCACGCATTAGTGATACAGGCAGTTTCCAGGACGGAATCTCACGACCGAAAGCCTCACACATCCATTTGGAAATTTCGTGTGTTGAATAGTAATGACCGTCACTGATGATATAGATCTGATTTTCCGCCCTGGATTGCGTGGCTACCAGCCAAGCTGTTTCGGCCAAATCGTCCACATGAACCATAGAGCGCTTATTGCCGACTTCAGGTAAAGGCGGGAAACGCCGCTTTTCCACGGCAACCATCATACGCTGAAGGTTGCCCTTGACCCCAGGCCCATATACGAGCGTGGGGCGCAAAACCGTTACGCGCATACCGGATTCCCGGCCAATCTGTAGGACCCGGGCTTCAGCCTCCCGCTTCGACGCGCCATAGGAGTCATCCGGTGGCACGTGCCAACTCTCATCGACACAATGCTCGCCCGGGTCACCCATTGCTTTAACGGAACTGTAGTAGACAAAACTGCCTACACCTGCCCTTGAGGCGGCCCTGGCTAGCAAGACACTTCCCCGTACGTTAACGGTCTCATAAAGTACGGCTGCATTTTTGCCTGTGGGAAATGTATGGGCCGAACCGGCCGCATGAAACACCGCATCGAACCCAGAAAATAATGGTGGGGACAGCTCATCACGCCCCAGTTCGGCAATGATAGTATCATCCCATGGGCCTTCGGCCTGTTTACGTAACAAGGCAGTAACGCGACAGCTGCGTGCGCGCAGAAACAAACAAAGTGCCCGCCCGACAAAACCCGATGCACCCGTAACACAGCAGTTATTTATCAACCTGGTCACTTTTCCCATCGCCGACCAATGCGCCAGGCTCCATATCCCCCGGCCGGAACTTCACGAGTTCAAGATATAGATCCAGAGTTTGCTTCACTACCCGCTCTTCAGTGAACTCCTCCTCTACCAGCTTGCGCCCCTCTCTGCCCATGAGCTGTCGCATTTCCGGATCCTTGATTAACTGCTCAAGCGCGTCGGCTATCGCAACAGGGTCACGTGGTGGCACCAACAAACCGTTTATCCCGTGACGAACTACATCGCGACAACCCGGCATTTCTGTCGTTACGATCGGACAGCCACAAGCAGCCGCTTCAAGCAAACTGCGCGGAATACCCTCTCGATAGTAGGACGGTAAAACTGCAATATGCGTACGTCTCCAAATTTCCGAAACGTCCTCACGATACCCCAGCCAGTCCACCAGACCCTGAGACTGCCAGGTTAACAACTGCTCCTCAGACACCGATACACGACTTGAAGTATCCGGCTTCCCCACTAACTGTACTTTCGTGTTCTGGCCTCTTCTGCGAAGAATACAAGCGGCCTCAACCAGTTCGCCGACACCCTTGGGCCATAGCATCCGGGACACCATCGTCACCGTCATTTCACCATCGAACGCTTCCTCGGAAGGTGAAAAGCGCTTCACATCAACCCCGATACCCCGGATAACGGCCACCTTGCCACGATCCAGGCCGATACGGGAAACCAAGTATTCCGCATCATCCGCATTCTCGACAATCACGCGTCGGTTCACACCCCTGAAAAGATATTTTAGGCCGAAAATTACGCCCGCCCTGACCAGAGCCGATATGGGCCCTTTGGATGAAAAGGCATGCCCCAGACCGGCAAGGTTGTTCACGACCGGCGACGTGCGGGTGATGTTCGCAGCAAAACTGCCTAGAAGACTCGGCTTCAACGCAACATGGTGTACCAGATCGGGACTGTATTTTCGGTATATGATGGCAATTTGTCGCACTTCCGACAACGCATGCAGCGGATTCAGTGAATGCCGCCTCCAGCGCATGGGGATGAGCGTAAAACCTTCACGCTCAATAACCGCTCCATGCTCATTAACCTGAGTTGCTATCAGCACCCGAAAACCCGCGTCCCTGGCTGCGCGTGCAACAGGCAGTCGGTGGAGGCAAAAGTACCAATCCTCTGTCACCAGAAACAGGATGGTTTTCCGCGCCAACATGTTCACAACATTATAGTCATCTGAAAGGTATTTATAGTCATTATCCATCACCGCTTAATACCAGCCAAGCACCATCAATGCCCTAAGAAGGATGTCATCCAGTTTCGACTGACGGTATACATC
>CAJXGK010000333.1 GCA_913053815.1 uncultured Rhodanobacteraceae bacterium | reverse complement strand
CATGACATGCACAATAATGTCACCCAGTTCGACCAGTACCCATTCAGCCCCCTGCTGACCTTCTACGCCGAGTGGTAACACCCCGGCATTCTTAGCAAATTTTACCACTTCGGCGGCGATGGATTTGACGTGTCTGGAGGAGGTTCCTGAAGTAATAACCAACAGATCGGCAATAGAAGTCTTACCGCGCACATCAATAACGCACACATCGCGAGCTTTGAGTTCTTCGAGAGCGGCAAGCACACGATCACGCAGGTGCTCAGTAGAAGGGAGAGATACCGACTTGACTGATTGAGACAATGGGCTTTACCGCTGGGACACGAGTTATAAGCTGTCAGTATAAGCCGTGATGCCTAGTGGGTAAAACTTCGGACCCTTTGATAAACCTAATGTACGGCTCGATGGCTGCGTTGCGTCCTCACTCACCCCACGCATATCTAACTGATATATCAAGAATATTTGCTCCATGGCGCCGGGATTCGAACCCCTTGCCAGCGTTTTTTCGAAGTATCCCTCCGTCTTCAGCAGATTGCCTCACGATGACGATATACCTCTAGCAATTGCGGGTCAGCCAGCAATGCATCGGGAAGTAGAAAGCGCGGTTCCTGTCCAGCTTGCAGCATGGTCCGGATACGGGTGGCCGAAATATCCAATGCAGTAATGGGGATGGTCAATACTCCCCCCCACGGTTGCCTTAGCAGTGCGCTGGCATCATTTCTGTGGCGTGCCGCAATCTCATTTTCCAACTCTTCGCAAAACTGCAAGGTTGCCCCGGGTCGGGCCAGCACCCCAAGATGGGCCAGCTCAAACAGTTGCCGCCAGCGATGCCAGGAAGGTAAGCCCACGAAAGCGTCACTGCCCAGCAGCAACACCAGGGGCCGTTGAAATCCAACCTCGCGACGTACTTCGAGCAGTGAATCCACACTCCATGACGGCCCCTCACGGTCCAGCTCCCGCGTATCCAGACCCAAGCGACCCTGCCCTACCAGCACCGCACGCAACATCGCCAAACGTTGTGGTGCGCTGGCAACGGGGGGTGGCCGGTGTGGTGGAAGGCGCGCCGGCATCAGCTTCACTTCGGCCTGCAGAATCTCCGCAGCTTCCCAAACAGCGCGTAAATGGCCCAGATGTACTGGATCGAAAGTTCCACCAAATAGTGCCAACGGCCGGAGCATGTTCAGACCTTTGCCAGCCCGGCTGCAGCTCTTGGCTGACAGATAGCCACCAGTAAGCGTTCGGTCTCAATCCACGGATTGCCATGGGCCTGACCTTTGGACATGCGATCGATTCGTCCAGCCCAAACCATCAGCCGCTGCCAGAATCGCGCGTTGCCCTGTCGGCCCAAAGCACAACGAAACTGGCTCTGGCGTGTCGACCACAAGCGCTCGAGACGTGCTTGTGCCGAAAAATCAGTGGCGCCGGCCAATCGTGACGCCACACCGAGCTGGCTGACCAACAGACCCAGCAGGGGCACCAAATCTTCACCTTCAGCCCGCAGACCTCGTAGTACCCGCATCGCCCGTGAGCTATCACCTAGCAATATGGCATCCACCAGGCCAAACGCATCATAACGGGCACTGTCTAAAACCAGGGTTTCTAGAGTTGTCCTAAGCAAGCGGCTAGAAGCTGGACACAGAATAGCCAACTTGTCGATTTCCTGCGTCGCCGCCAACAGATTACCCTCGGTGCGCTGCGCCAACCAATTCAAGGCATCAGCATCGGCATCCAGCCCCCGCAAACGCAACCGCTCCCCCAGCCATGCCGCCATTTTATCGGGTGACGGCGGCGTCAGCTGTACCGCAATCCCAACTTGTTCGATGGCCCGGCTCCAAGCCGCTGCATGCTTGCGACTCCAGGTCGTACAGCGGATGAGCAAAATCGTATCGGCAGGGGGATGGGCACACCATTGGGAAATAACTTCCGCGCCCTTTCGGCCTGGACGACCGCTGGGTAAACGTAGGTCAAAGCACCGCCGAGTGGCAAACAGGGACAGCGCCGCGCCGGCACTGGCTAATTCATTCCAGTCGAACTTGCTGCCCGCATCCATGGATACACGCTCGGTATAGCCGAGTTCCCGAGCGCGTCGACACAAGGCATCGCCAGCCTCGATTATCAGCAACTCTTCACCGGCAAGCAGATATACCGACTGCAATGGGTCGCGCGTCAGTTCCTTTTGCCATGCTCGGGCGTTCAGCATGCTCAATCCTGATGAGAGCCGGACGAGAACGCTTGCAGGCGCAATAGAATGGCCTGAACCATATCCTGGATCAGACTTTTACGAATTACTTCCTGCTCAGCCGGGCTACCGATCACCTGTGTCCGGTCGAAGGTGTAGCTACGCCGCATATCGACGCTCTCGCGGGGCAGCAAAACCTTACCCTGGGGACCCTGTACCTCGAATACGACGTGATACAGCACGCTGTATTCCCCCACCCGAGCAAAACCGGTGGCCGCCAGGGCACGGGTCTGAAACCGTGCAACCGGCACATTGAGCACCGCAATACCAGGACCCGGAGCATCGGCCAGATGCACCCCCGAGGCCCGCAAAGCCAAGGCCAGTCCACGACGTAGGGCACTATCCCTGTTGACCCGCACCACCATGCGTTGCATGGTCGGCAGCAGTACCGCACTGCGCCGGAGATGGAAGCCGCAACCACTCAGTAGCAATGCCGCCAGCAGCACTACGATCAAAATGGCAGAACGGGGTAAGCGCATGGATAACATTCCTGGATACAAGACGGAATCATAAGCTGGCAGGCACCCCAACAACAGGTTCGGCTGCGGGCCAGAAAAAAATCAGGGCCATAGGAACCTGTCGGACTTGGGAAGAATCTACTACGGCGGCGGAAAATCGGTCCATTTTTTTGCTCTTTATCGTTAAATAGAACCACTATTCGCCTCAAAAGATCAAAAAACGGTCCTCAATTTTTCATCCGCCTCGCTACGACCCC
>CAJXGK010000332.1 GCA_913053815.1 uncultured Rhodanobacteraceae bacterium | reverse complement strand
CATACCGCGAGGACGAAAACGAGAAAGTTGGCGCCCAGGGTCGTCAACGGTGCCAGGCGGCGCCCGCCCACCGGCAGCAACACGAAAGCTCCAGCGAGCGCGGGCAGCACAAGCATGAGTGATATCTCCATGCCGTCAGTCCTCGCGAAGCGCGGCGAGCAGGCCGACCGAAGTATTGCCGACGCGGTCGTGAATGCGGCGCGCGAGCCCCTCGGCCAGAGCGGTCTTGCCCACACCGGGTTCACCGATCAGTACCGGGTTGTTTTTGGTGCGGCGCTGTAAAACCTGGATGGTGCGGCGGATTTCCTCATCGCGCCCGATCACTGGATCGAGTTTGCCGCTTTCGGCACGTGAAGTCAGATCAATAGTGTATTTCTCCAGAGCCTGACGCTGTTCCTCAGCATTTTCACTCTGTATCGACTCGCCACCACGCAGGTTCTCGATAGCCGCTTCAATACCGGTTTTGGTGGCCCCGGCAGCCTGTAGGGCGCGGCCTGCCGCACCGCTATCCTCAATACAAGCCAGTATGAACAACTCACTGGCAATGAACTGATCACCACGCTGCTGGGCAAACTTGTCAGTCAGATTGAGTAAGCGATTCAATTCGTTGCCGACGTTGAGATTTCCTTCCTGACCCGCCACCTTGGGCAAGCGGTCAAGAATCTCACTTAAACGCTGCCGCAACGTAGGTACGTTGACCTGAGACTGGCTAAGTAACGGGGCGGTCGAACCACCCTGTTGGTCAAGTAGAGCGATTAACAGGTGTACCGGCTCGAGCATGTTGTGATCGTGGCCTACAGCTAGCGACTGGGCATCAGCTAAAGCCTGCTGAAAGCGGGTTGTCAGTTTATCCATCCGCATTGGGGAACCTCACTTGGTATAGAAAACCGTCGCACAAAGGTTGCGACAACTGTTACCTAACAGGTATGGCCTCATGCAAACGATTCAAGCGCCTGGATGTCGCAGTCGGTGGTGGCCAACGGGTGAACGGGAGGGGTAGTACGGATAGGTAATCAGGCGTTTTACGGCTCCATCCAGATCAGACTGGCCAAACGCCCACTGCACAGCCCGTCGCGACGGTAGGAATAGAACCGCGGATCAGCGCAGGTATCGAAATCACCACCGAAGATTCGGGTGACCCCCGCTATTTTCAACCGCTGCCGGGCCAGGCCGACAAGATCACAAGCCCAATGTCCAGGTCGGGTGGTTACGAAGTGGACAGCTGCCTCGGGATAAGGGCCGACCAAAGCGGTATACACCTCGGCACCCACCTCGTAGGAAGATGCGCCGATACCGGGGCCTAGCCATACCTGTAAATGTGCTGGCGCTGTGTCCAACGCGGCCAAGGTAGCCTCCAGCACTCCGCCGGCAAGTCCGCGCCAACCGGCATGGGCCGCGGCAATTTCGCGGCCATTGTCCGCGGCAATCAATACCGGCAGGCAATCGGCGCTGAGGATGGCCAAAACGATGCCGGGTACCGTGGATACCGCAGCATCGGCCTCGATTGCTGTACTCACGGATAACCGCTCGCCCCGGACAACTTGCCTTGGGAAGCGCACCACGTGGGTTCCGTGCACCTGCTGCAACCAGCACGGCGCCGTAGGAAGGCCGGCACCTCGACACAGGAGCAAGCGATTATCGGCTATCGCAGTCGGATCATCACCACTGCCTGAACCGAAGTTGAAATGTGCGAACGGCCCCGTTGAATAACCGGAGGGGCCACGTAGGGTGCTCAAAGCGCGCACTCTGGGCGGTATCGGCCAGTCCGCATACAACAGGCTGGCACGAACCTTGGCAAGAACCGCTTCAATGGGCTCGCAACGCGGTGTCATAAAGGCTACCGGGCTTCACGGGGGAGAGGATTTGGGCTGTTCATGACATCCGCTTAGCCCGATCACGATCCAGTCGTAGCACCGCTAGCAATTGAGCAAAATATTTTGGAACCGGGACCTCTACATAAACCTCGCCTTGCTGCAGCGGATGTGGGAAACGCAGGCTCGCGGCATGCAATGCCTGACGCCGAAAACCACGCAAAACCTCCAGCAGTTCCGGGATGGCCCCACTCGGTAAACGTAAGCCCCCCCCGTATATCGGGTCGCCGACCAGAGGGTTGCCGAGGTACGCCATATGCACGCGAATCTGGTGAGTACGACCGGTCTCCAATTCGCACTGGATCAGAGTATGAGCACGAAACCGTTCGATAACGCGGTACCGGGTCAAAGCCCAGCGACCGCCGCTATCGCGTACGCTTTGCCGCAACCGATCACTAGGATGCCGGCCAATCGGTGCATCAACCGTACCTCCGGCGATTAAGCGCCCGCGCACTACCGCCTGATAGCGCCGTTGCACAATGTGCCGTGACAGCATCGCCACCAGCGCTGTGTGAGCCGTAAGGCTGCGCGCCACGACCAGCAGTCCCGAAGTATCCTTGTCCAGCCGGTGCACGATACCGGCACGAGGGATACCCGCCAGTTGCGAATCGAAATAGAGCAGGGCATTTTGCAAAGTCCCCTGCGGATTTCCCGCCCCGGGGTGGACCACCAGACCGGCCGGCTTGTTCAGCACCAATAGATCGGCATCCTGGTAACGAATATCCAGGGCAATAGCTTCTGCCATGATCTGCGGTGTGGCCTCCCCATCGTCTACAGCAATCCGCACTACCTCACCTCCCGTCACGGCCTGCCGCGGTACGACCGCTTGAATGCCATCCAGCCGTACAACTCCCCGGCGTACCCAGCCTGCCAGTCGTGAGCGTGAATGCTGGGGAAACAACATAGCTAGTACCCGGTCCAGGCGTTGACCCGCGGTATCCATGGGGATTTCAGCATCTAATTGAATCGACATGTAATGTCTAGGAGCCTGTTGGACTTGGGAAGAATCTACTACGGCGGTGGAAAATCGGTCCATTTTTTCGCTCTTTATCATTAAATAGAACCCCTATTCGCCTCAAAAGATCA
>CAJXGK010000331.1 GCA_913053815.1 uncultured Rhodanobacteraceae bacterium | reverse complement strand
AGGTTGTTCTGGAAATGGATAAACAACACCTTCAGCCACTCCAGCAGCAAGCTGGACATATACGGGATCCTCCATAGCCACCGTTCCAACAATCTGAGCATTCACTCCTGCCTCTCGTAATTGTCGAGTTAATGGGCCTGTCTGTGATGCATATCCGACCAAATAGATTAAGGTGGGCGCAGCATTCTCGATCTTGGCAACTTGCGAACGAAAATCGCGTGTTTGCTTATCGAATGTCTCTGTGGCAATAATCTGGACCGACGATCCAACCAACTCCTTGTTCACCACGGAATACAGCCCTTTCCCATAATCACTGTTGATGTAAAGGAAAGCGAGCCTAACAGGTGAATCTAACTTCTTTATATAATCAGCAGCCACAACACCTTCGTATGCGTCAGAATTCCAGACTCGAAAGAAGAATGGGCTGGCACCGGAAAGGGATGGGTTTGATGCCCCGGTCGAGATAAGTACTGTTTTGTTTGGCTCGAGAAGTGGGACCATAGCCAAACTGATTGTGCTAATTGCATCATCAATCACAGCCGTTACACCTTGCGCCTGAAGTTTGTTGAATGCCGAAACCGCCAACTTAGCGTCTGTCTGACAGTCCTCAAAAACAACCTCAATCTTGCTCCCATTGATCCCGCCAGCCGCATTGGCCTGGTTTACCGCCAGCAAGATTCCTTCTTTGTCATTATTACCGTATTGGGCCGCATCACCTGTAAGGGGAAGAATCGCTCCAATCTTGATGCTTTGCTGACTCTGCGCCACATCGCGCGGAGACGAGACCTCCTCGCCCTTTTGCAACATAAGTACCGCACCAACGACAACAAAAAGGACTAGCGCCCCAAAAAGAGCTTTTGATTTGTTCATGATATTCCTCTCTTGACGAATTTACCCCATATGTTAGACTATTATCACTATGCGTGCAAGAAAAATCCTTTTAGTCGATGATAGTGCTGATTTTCGCTCTTCAGTTGTAAATATGCTTGGACGTGCGTTTTCTATCACGGAAGCAGCTTCGGAAGCGGAATTTCGGAACCTGTTCCGTCCCTACACCTACGATCTGGTCATTCTCGACATGCGGCTGGAGACCGGGCGGGAGGGCTTGCGGCTATTGCGGGAGATTCTCGCCTACGATGAGTTGCAGCCGGTGATCATGGTCTCGGCCTACGGCGATACGGATGCGGTGCTGGACTCGGCGGAGGCCGGTGCGTTGATGTTTCTGCACAAACAGGAGTTCACTCCTGAACTGCTGGCCCGGATGGTGGAAGCGGTGCTGCAACAGGCTCAAGTGCGACGCCATCTGGCCGCTTTGCAGAGCCGGTTACCGGGGGGCGACCCCCTGTCGCTTTCCGGGCTGAATCCAGCCGTGCGACGAGCCGCGGAACAGATCCGCAGGGCGGCAGACGACCCTGAGAGCATCGTATTAGTGACCGGAGAACGGGGAACGGGGCATGCATTGGTTGCACAGGCGATCCATAACCAAAGCCGGACGCGGGCCACAGCGCCACTGGTCACCGCTGCCGAATTCTCCCGGACCGGCGAGGACATTGAGAAAATGCTCTTTGGAGTAGCTCCGTGCGGCGGGACGCCCCGGCGCAAGGGGTTGTTTGAACAAGCAAACGGAGGGGTACTCTTTCTTGGCGGCATGGCCGATTTGGCCCCGGATCTACGCGAACGGATTGGTGACACATTATGGAAGCGCCTGCTTGATACCTGCGACCCTCCGATCCCGCTTGATCTCCAGTTGGTGACCGGTGCCCTACCAGGCACGACGGCAGAAATCGTAGATTCACTACAACGAAAAGGAACCGCTGACCGCCTGATTGAAATCTACCTGCCGCCACTACGAGACCGGCGCGAGGATATTCCGCTGCTGGCGGCATCCTGGTTGCAAGCGTTCCGTCAGAATGGCAATACCTCTGCCCGAGTGATTGCCCGCGATGCGCTCGGGTTGCTGGAGGCATATTCCTGGCCTGGCAACCTGATCGAGCTGCGAAATACCGTGGAATACGCGGCAATCCAGGCAATGATAGCGGGCAGTGAGGAACTAGTGGCGGAGCATCTACCGGCGAACCTGTGGCAGCACAGTAACAACGAGCCTGGGGCTGGTAGCTGGGATTACCGTTACCATGTGGCACGAGCCGAGGTGGCGCTGGTTGAGCGGGCGATCAAGGAGAACCAGGCGCAGAACAAGACTCAACTGGCCAAACTACTTGGCTACACCGACCGCTTCGCCTTTGGACGAAGAATGCGCAAGGCGCTGGTTGAGTACGAAGCGCTCGCTGCCGAATTCCCTCGGGTAGCGGGGTGGTTTACGCACAAAACCAAAGTAGCGTGATCTGATGGACTTACTACTCCAGCTCCTCGCCAACGGCCTTGTGAATGGCGCACTGTTCGCCCTGCTGGCCTGCGCATTCGGGTTGGTTTATCGGTCATTACGGATATTTCACATTGCTTTCGCCGGCCTTTTTCTGATCGCACCGTATGCTGCCTATGCTGCAAACACCTGGCTGGGGGTGCCAATATGGCTGGCAGTGATTCTGGGCGTGGCGGCGGGTGCAATGGCCGGGTATCTGATCGAGCTGTCCCTGTATCGCCCGCTTTTCCGGCGGAATACTTCAGGCGGCGCAGTGATCGTGGCATCACTTGGGGCCTTCATCATCATCGAGAATGTGGTGGCAATGAGCTTCGGTAATGAATTGAAGATGATGGAGCGCGGACTGGCAGAACGTATCATCCTGGGACCGGTGGGCCTGACGAGTATCCAGATTATCCAGTTTCTCGCTGCCACGGCCGCCCTGATTGCGCTGGGAGTGGCCATCAAACGGGTGCGTATATTCAAGGTCATCTGGGCCATGGGTGATGAGCCGGGACTGGTGCCGGTACTGGGGTTGCCACTGATGCGTTATCGGGCGCTGGTGTTTGCGCTCAGTGCCGGGCTGGCCGGGCTGGCGGGCAGCTTGATTGCCAT
>CAJXGK010000330.1 GCA_913053815.1 uncultured Rhodanobacteraceae bacterium | reverse complement strand
AGATGCCAAAGCTGCAAGTGATACATCGGCACCTGCGTTCGCCAGTCTGTTTGGCGGCCGGGTTGCCGAGGAGTTGATCTTTGGTGGGGACAAGGTCACCACCGGAGCCAGTAATGACATTCAGCGAGCTACCCAGCTTGCCCGTGACATGGTCATCAAATATGGGCTCAGTGAGGAGATGGGACCGATGACCTATGGCGAGGATGAGGATGAAGTCTTCCTCGGCCGCTCTATCACTCAGCACAAGCATATCTCCGAGGCGACCGCCCGACGGATTGACGAAGTGGTGCGCAATATTGTCGACCGTACCTATGGTTGTGCTTATGAAATTCTCAAATCGAAGCTGGATATTCTGCATGCTATGGCCGCTGCGCTGATGCAATATGAAACCATCGATCGAGAGCAGATTGCAGCCATTATGGCGGGGCGCGAGCCGGCTCCGCCCAGTGGTTGGCATTCGGCTGATGAGGATCAAGGCGGCTCTGACGATGATGAGGTTAAGACCTCGGCGAAAGCCAAGGATCAGACGGGTGGCGTTGGCGAGCCAGCCAGTCAGCATTGAGGCCGGGTCGGCATGCTTCCGTTCCCCAGGATCGATACCCCTCTCGTGCGATTGAGGGCCATATCGCCGGACCGCCAGGTGGCTGAGTGGTGCAGATTGACCCCACCCACAGGGGCGAAGGCCGTCCTGGCATGGGGGTCTCACTGTAGTAATCCCAATGCTGCCAAGCGTATCTAATGTTCGATACGGTTCTCCAGTTGGATTGCTCCGGTCGTATCCTAACCTTTGAGCAGCCCCGCATTTGCGGAATTTTGAACGTCACCCCGGATTCGTTTTCTGATGGGGGCCGTTTTGTTACGCATGCAGCGGCTATTGCCCATGGTAGGCGCTTGGTCGAGGAAGGGGCTGATTTGCTGGATGTGGGTGGGGAGTCGACCCGCCCCGGTGCCATGCCGGTTAATGTCGGGGAAGAAATTCACCGGGTCGTACCAGTGATCGAGGCGCTGGTCGCCCAGGTATCCGTACCGATCTCCATCGACACCTCCAAGCCCGAAGTGATGCGGGCTGCCGTGGGCGCGGGTGCGGGGCTCATCAATGATGTGTATGCGCTGCGTCAAACTGACGCACTGACTGCTGCCGCCGAATTGGATGTGCCGGTGTGCATCATGCACATGCGAGGCGCGCCGCGCAGTATGCAACAGCAACCTCATTACGATGACGTGGTCGGTGAGGTGTATCGGTTTCTCGCTGACCGTTTGCTAGCATGCGAGTTTGCTGGCATTGCCCACTCGCGGATCCTGGTTGATCCCGGCTTTGGCTTTGGTAAAACCCTGGAGCATAACCTGCAGCTACTACAGGCCTTACCGCGTTTCGCCGATCTTGGCGTGGGGGTTTTGGTGGGGCTATCCAGAAAATCGATGATCGGGGTACTGACCGGTCGCGAAACCCCGTCGCAACGGGTATCGGGTTCGGTTGCGGCAGCCTTGCTCGCGGTGGAACGCGGGGCTCGTATCGTCCGGGTCCATGATGTAGCGGCAACCCGGGATGCCCTTCGAGTCTGGCAGGGGTTGCGCAAATACGCCCCTCGGGTTGGTAGGGGGCATGCGGGTGGGATTTTGCAAAGGGTAGGGGTTGATGACGATGACGACGAATAGGCAACTTCGTAGTTTGCCTACAGAGATGATCAGTCCGCCACGTAAGTATTTTGGAACGGATGGAATTCGCGGTAGCGTAGGTGAGTGGCCCGTTACCCCGGACTGTATGCTGCACCTGGGGCATGCTGCCGGGCGCGTTCTTGGCAAGGGCCAGGAACATCCACTGGTACTGATTGGTAAAGATACCCGCGTCTCTGGGTACATGTTCGAATCGGCCCTTGAAGCCGGGTTGGTATCAGCCGGCGCGGATGTGCGTTTGCTGGGCCCGCTACCTACTCCAGCCGTGTCCTGGCTTACTCGATCTATGCCGGCCAGCGCCGGTATTGTGATCAGCGCTTCGCACAATCCCTATACTGACAACGGAGTGAAGTTTTTTGGGCCCGACGGGGAGAAGCTGGCAGACCCGGTCGAGAGAGATCTGGAAACGATGCTCGAGCAACCCCTGCAGACCGTAGCGTCATGTGATCTTGGCAAGGTGAGTCATTTAGACGATGCCGTTCACCGTTATGCTGAATTCTGCCTGTCTACCGTAAGTGAAGGGTTTTCCTTGCATGGGCGGCGGCTAGTCCTTGATTGTGCGCATGGAGCGACCTATCAGGTTGCCCCCCAGGTCTTTGCCGAGCTGGGAGCTGAGGTGCAACTTATCGGTACCGAACCCAACGGGTTTAATATTAATGCGGGTGTTGGCTCGACCCATCCCCAGGCTTTGAGTGATGCCGTGCGTGCCGCGCATGCTGAGTTGGGCATCGCTTTCGATGGTGATGGCGATCGAGTCATGATGGTCGATCATAGGGGGCGGGTAGTCGACGGTGATGATTTGCTGTACATCCTGGTACGCAATCATCTGCGGCACGGGCGCTTGCGCGGGCCGGTGATTGGTACGGTGATGAGTAATCATGCTCTGGACTTGGCATTACGAAAACTGGGGGTTGAATTCCTGCGTGCTCCGGTGGGTGACCGTCATGTACGGCGAGCGTTGCGTGAGCATGGCGGCTTACTTGGGGGGGAGACCTCGGGGCATCTGCTGTGTCTTGATCGGTCGCCTGCTGGGGATGGCGTGATCGCGGCGTTGGCCGTGCTCGAAGCCTTGCAATCGCTGGATTGTGCCTTGGACTCGCCGCACGTACTGCTGCACAAACTGCCGCAGAGGATGATCAACGTACCGGTATCCTACCAGGCCGAAGCCGTGCTTGCGGCACAGTCGGTCATCGACATGCGGGATGAGATTGAGAGGACCTTAGGTGATTCGGGGCGGGTGGTGCTACGGGCCTCGGGAACGGAACCGCTGGTTCGAGTCACTATCGAGGGGGGCGATGCCG
>CAJXGK010000329.1 GCA_913053815.1 uncultured Rhodanobacteraceae bacterium | reverse complement strand
GGCCTACAACCTTTGGCATGATCGCATCGGGGTGCCAGCTGAACGTATCGTGCGTATCGGTGATAACAAAGGTGCGCCCTATGCCTCCAATAACTTCTGGCAGATGGCTGATACCGGACCGTGTGGACCCAGTACAGAAATTTTCTATGACCATGGCCCTGCTATTGCCGGGGGGCCACCGGGCTCAGCCGATGAAGAAGGCGATCGTTACATCGAGATCTGGAATCTGGTATTTATGCAGTTTGACCGTAGCGTTGACGGGGTTTTGTCACCGCTTCCGGCGCCTTGTGTGGACACGGGCATGGGCCTGGAGCGCCTGGCCGCCATATTGCAAGGCAAACATTCTAATTACGACATTGACCTGTTCCAGCAGCTTATCCGGAAGGCGGCATTATTGACCGGTACCCGCGATCTCCAAAACAAGTCACTGCGGGTTATCGCCGACCATATCCGTGCTTGTGCCTTCCTTATCGTCGATGGGGTGATGCCGTCCAATGAGGGTCGTGGTTATGTACTGCGCCGGATCATTCGGCGGGCTCTTCGGCATGGCTGGATGCTGGGAGTACGCGGGACTTTTTTCAGCAAAATGCTGGCTCCGCTGATTGAGCAAATGGGTGAGGCCTATCCGGATCTGGTCGCTAAACAGGCGGTACTGGAACAAGTGTTGCTGACTGAAGAGCAGCGTTTTGGGGAGACTCTTGAGCAGGGTATGAAGGTGTTTGATGAGGTGGTTGGGAGGACTCCCGCCTGTATTGCCGGCAGTGATGCTTTTCGTCTTTACGATACCTATGGTTTCCCTTTTGATCTGACTGCTGACATCGCCAGGGAACGTGGTTTGACTGTGGATCAGGCTGGTTTCGAAGTCGCTATGGAACAGCAGCGCACGCGGGCTCGTGCGGCCAGCCGGTTTGTGAGTAAGGGGTTATTACCGGCAGAGTTGGTCAGTACTTTGCCGTCTACTGTTTTCCTGGGTTATGAGTCGCCGCTCGTGGCAACTTGCCATATTCTGGCCATGCTGCGAGATGGCCGCCAGCTTGCTGAGCTTGGGGAGGGTGAGGAGGCTGTGCTTATCCTCGAGCAGACTCCGTTCTATGCCGAATCCGGTGGCCAGGTAGGTGATACCGGGGTACTGGAATTTGCTGGTGGACGGTTTGTGGTTCGCGATACCCAGAAGTTGGGGGGGGTGTTTCACGGCCATGTCGGGCGCTGGCAAGGATCGTCGCCGTTACGAAGTGGGACGATGGTGGGGGCGAAGGTCAACGCCGAACGGAGGCAGACCACGGTACTCAATCATTCTGCTACCCATCTGTTGCATGCGGCGCTGCGCAAGGTGCTGGGCGATCATGTCAGCCAGAAAGGGTCATGGGTGGCCCCGCAGCGTCTGCGTTTTGATTTTTCGCATTTCCAGCCGATCACGACCGATCTGCTGCGTCATGTTGAGGTGCTGGTCAATACCGAGATTCGTGGTAACTGGGCTGTCGAGACTCGGCAGATGGCTTATCAGAAAGCGCTGGAATTTGGTGCCACGGCACTATTCGGTGAGAAATACGGTAATCAGGTACGGGTCCTTAAAATGGGTGATTTCTCCACGGAATTGTGTGGCGGTACGCATGTGAAGCGTACGGGTGATATTGGCTTGTTCAAGATTATTTCCGAGAGCGGAGTGGCTTCGGGAGTTCGGCGCATTGAGGCGGTGACCGGAGCCGTCGCGCTGCATGTCGTGAATACCGCTGCAGAGCAACTGGAAGCTGTTGCCGGACAACTTGGTTGCCCGCTTGCCGAGGTGGCTGAACGCATGCAGGTTTTACTAGAGCGACAGAAGCAGATCGAGCGGGAACTACTGTCCGTACGTAGCAAAGTGGCCGGTTTGGCAATTATGGATCTGGCTGCCAAGGCCCTATCTATTGATGGCGTACAGATTGTGGCGGCACGTCTCGATGGCCTGGATGCTAAAGGTTTACGGGAAGGTGTGGATGGGCTCAAACAGAAACTCTCTGATGCAGTGATTTGTCTCGCTAGTGCCACGGATGGCAAGGCTTTGTTGGTTTGTGGAGTCAGCGGTATTGCCCTGCAGCGGAGCAAGGCCGGTGAAATCGTTGCGTACCTCGCTGCACAGATCGGTGGCAAAGGCGGTGGGCGCCCGGACCTTGCGCAAGGTGGCGGTAGCGATGGCCCAGAGTTGGATCAGGCACTCGGCGATTTGCCGAATTGGCTCACCTCGAAATGGTCGCATCAGTGAGCTGTTATGCCAGCTCTTCCACATTGGGTCATTAGACCTTACGATTTGTATGCAAGTTTGCGCGAGCCCAATCTCTAGGATAGTATTAACAGCCTGCGCAGCCTCCATATTACTTATATTATGGCGGTATGTAATGAGTGTTTTAAAGAATTCCGGCGCTATGGTGCAAGGGCGTGCTGTGAAGCCGATTTGTATATTGATTAGTTAATTATTCAGGAGTTGTCCCCTATGCTGATTCTGACCCGAAGGGTCGGTGAAACCCTGATGGTTGGTGATGATGTAAGCATTACTGTGCTTGGCGTCAAAGGCAATCAGGTGCGCATCGGCATCAATGCACCGAAAGAAATCGCCGTGCATCGCGAAGAAATTTATCAGCGAATCAAGGCTGAGCAAGCCAGTGCAGCGGAGAGTAGTCCCCCAGGTGATGCCGACCCGCAAAGTAAGTAAGACGTCGCACTAGTGTCCCTAGACGCTACTTGCTGATTCTTAAATAATTCGGAGAGATGCCCGAGTGGCTGAAGGGGCTCCCCTGCTAAGGGAGTATAGGGTTTATAGCCTTATCGTGGGTTCGAATCCCACTCTCTCCGCCAGAAATATCGACGGTCCCCTACTGGGGGCGTCGATATTTAGGAGCTCGTCGGGCTTGGCTGGATCTGCTACAACGGTGAGAAATCGGTCCATTTTCTTGGCCTTTATCGTTAAAGAGAACCACTGTTCGCCTCAAAAGAGCAAAAAACTGTCCCCGATTTTCC
>CAJXGK010000328.1 GCA_913053815.1 uncultured Rhodanobacteraceae bacterium | reverse complement strand
GGGCTTGCGCAAGAGCGCGCCGGGGCCGGTAGCCTCGAGAACCCCGGAACAACGCCAGAACCAACAGCTTCGCCAGGAAAACAGTCGTTGGCAGCGCAAGCTGGAGATGGCCAATGATTGCCTGGAGCTCCAAAAAAAAGCCTTGTCGATGCTCGATCGTTGGCGCACTGGGAGCGATGCGTGAACGTCGTTCTTGAACAACGCCCTGATCGAGTGCCCATGACGCTCGCTTGTGAGGTGCTGGGACTCAATCGCAGCACGGTGTATCGGCGCCGCAAGCGGGCCGTGGAGGCTCGTCCACCTCGCCGCTCACGCAAGAACTCGGTACAGCCCCGGGCTCTGAGTACGCAAGAACGTGAACACGTCATCGAAACCCTGCACGATGCGCCTTACTGCGATCAGCCCCCCGCTGAGGTTTATCAGCGCCTCCTCGAAAAAGATCAATACCTATGCTCGGTGAGTACCATGCACCGCCTGCTGCGCCAGCAGGGGGAGCACGGGGAACGTCGTCCGCAACGTCCGGCACAGCATCACGCCATCCCCCGGCTACTGGCCTTGGCTCCCAATGAAGTATGGAGCCCCCCTCTGTCACGATAGTTGTCCGCTCTACTGAACTTGTCACCTTGGGGCGGAAGGAGAGAACGAGTGCCTCACTACAGCCAAGAACTCAGAGAGCAGATCGTCAAGAAGATGATGCCACCGAGCAGCCAGACGGTGGCTGCCATCAGCCGTGAGACCGGCATTTCACAACCTACCTTGTACGCGTGGAAGAAGCAGTTTCGAACCCAAGGATATGTCGTGCCATCCAAATCCTCCAACCCCGACCGCTGGGACGGCAAAGCCAAGCTGGCAGCCGTGATCCAGACGGCTGCCATGAACGAGTCCGAACGTTCCGCGTACTGCCGGGAGTACGGCCTGTACGTGGAACAACTGGACGCGTGGACACCGTCCTTTGAGATCATGGACCCGCTTGAGGGGCCGGTCAGAAAAGCCGATCTGGCGGCCGCACGGAAACTCAACCGCAAGTTGGAGAAGGAGCTTCATCGTAAGGAGAGAGCACTGGCAGAGGCAGCAGCATTGCTGACACTGTCAAAAAAAGCCCGGGCCATCTGGGGCAGCGACGAGGACGCCTGACCCCCGAGTCGATGAAACAGATGGCCATTACACTGATTGATGAAGCCGTGCTGGCGGGCGCTAGATGTCACAAGGCCACTGAGGTGCTTGGCATCAGCTGCCGCACCTTGCGCCGCTGGCGTGCCGCTGGGGACCTGACAGACGGCCGCAGGGGTGCGCCCCGCACTTGCCCACACGCATTGAGTGGCGAGGAAAAGGCGCAGATCCTGGACGTGTGCAACAGCCCTGAATACAAGAGCCTGCCGCCCTCGCAGATCGTGCCACGCCTCGCAGACCAAGGCATCTACATGGCTTCCGAGTCGAGCTTCTACCGCATTCTGAAGGCCCGTGGGCAGGACAATCACCGGGGCCGTGCCCAGGCTCCACGCACGGTCAGCAAGCCCACGGCATGGTCGGCAACGGCACCTAACCAGGTGTGGTCGTGGGACATTACCTACCTACCCACGGCCGTGTGCGGCCAGTTTTACCGCCTGTATATGCTGATGGACATCTACAGCCGCATGATCGTGGGCTGGGAGGTGCACCGTGAAGAGCTGAGCGACCATGCCGCCGTACTCATGGAAAAAGCCTGCCTGCGGCATGGCATCGCCGCAGGTCAGTTGGTGCTGCATGCTGACAACGGCGGTCCGATGAAGGGTGCAACGATGTTGGCCACCTTGCAGAGGCTGGGTGTGGTGCCTTCCTTTAGTCGGCCCTCGGTCAGCAACGACAACCCCTACTCGGAGTCAGCCTTCAAGACGCTCAAATACGTCCCAAGCTACCCGAAACAGCCCTTTGAAAGCCTCAACCAGGCCAGGGACTGGGTCCAGCACTTCGTGACCTGGTACAACACCGAGCACCGCCACAGCGGCATCCGCTTCGTCACCCCGCAGCAACGCCACCAAGGCCAGGATTACGCGATCCTGAAGGTGCGCACAAAAACCTACGAGACGGCCAAGCGCAACCATCCGGATCGTTGGCGGAACCGTGACGTACGCAACTGGGAACCGATCGGTACCGTCTGGCTCAACCCGGACAACCAGGCCGAATCGTTACCCTCAACCTTGCAACTCGCCGCATGAAACAGCGGACAACATCGTTGACAACTACCGGAGCTGGGATATCACCAAACTGCCGTTGGTACGCCGGGGCATCTACCTGTCACTGTACGTGGTACTGGATCTGTTCAGTCGGTACGTGGTGGCCTGGATGCTCTCGAGAAAGGAGAACAGCGCGCTGGCCGAACAGCTCATGGATGAGGCAATCGCCCGCTATGGCATCGGTCCCGGCCAACTGACCCTACACCAGGATCGGGGTTCACCGATGACCGCCCATGGCTATCTGCAACGCATGATGGAATGGGACGTCACCTGCAGTCATAGTCGGCCGCGGGTGAGCCATGACAACCCCTTTAGCGAAAGTCAGTTTAAGACGCAAAAGTATCAGCCCGATTATCCGGGGCGCTTCGACAGCATGGCCCATGCCCGGCACTGGTGTGAAGACTACTTCCGCTGGTACAACTTTGAGCACCACCACAGCGGGCTAGCAGGCTTTACGCCCGAACAGGTGTTTACCGGTCGCTATAAAGAGGTCGCTGAGCAAAAACAGCGCACTTTAGATGCGCGTTACCAGCGCCATCCGGAACGCTTTGTTAAGGGCTGCCCGACCGTCAGCTTGCCCCCCGTTAGCGTCGCCATCAACCCCATCACCGCCGAGGACGGAGACAACCTATTGGCCGATCGCGTGAATTTTCCGACGCTCACCGCCGCTGGATACGTGAGCAACAAGGGCAAATCGATATTATCTAAAAAATAACTGTCCATATGAGGTTGACACGTTCCGCATCGTCCATCTCTTCGAAATATTATTGATAGCAAGGTACAATATTTTT
>CAJXGK010000327.1 GCA_913053815.1 uncultured Rhodanobacteraceae bacterium | reverse complement strand
CCACGGCACGCCGGAGTCCTTCATCGCGGGATAGGGTTTGAGGTCGGCGATCATGCCTCGACCCTTTTCCAGATTGGCATTTCCATCCAATCAGGGGGAAAGTCCATGGCTGTCAAATTCGCTGCCTGGCCTGATAACAGATCCAGCAACCGTTTATGCCAACGATGCTTTGGAGCAATGATGTCCATGCAGTACAAAAGCATAAGCAAGCTGTTGTAGGGCTTTCTCGAGTTGATGTGAAACTGAGAAGCAAGTCCAGAGGGCTTAGTACGTGGAATCTTCGGAACAATGGTGAATTCCCGGTTCCAGAGTCGGCTGTGATGAGCGCAAACGTTGCGCACGTGCGTAAGGTGGTGTAGCCAGGATTGCAGGACTTCTTGATCCAGTGAATAGACCCCGGCAATCGCCCGACGGGTCGCCTTCGGTTTCAGGTTGGCAAACCAGCGCGAGAGCTGTCCCAGTGACATCACTTCACAGACCGCCCAGACGGGCGGCAAGTTCTCTCGATAATTGGCCCTGAAATGCCTGATGAAGATTTCGTCAGAGCGCTTCGCCTCTTCTTGAAGACTGGCCAGGTTTTGTTGCCAACGGTCACGCCGTCGGGCCAGAGCCTGATCAAGATGCGCGTGAGGTCCGTGTCGATGACCGAGTTGGTACGCCCATTGGCCTCGGACCGACACCTCAAGGCGCTCGATTGCATCTAGCACCAATAAGCGCAGTTCACGATCAAAGACATACAGCTCGAGCACGTCGGCAAACCGTGTGCCAATACGGAATTGGTGATTAGTGTGGCCGTCTTCAAACGGGAGCCAATACGCCCCGAGGCGATAGTAGTTGAGATGCTGGAGATAGAATTTGGCTTGTGCAGGGTCGTCTACGATCATGCCCCGGCTCTGGAGCAGTGCGACTTGTTCCGCGTAGGTAATCGCCTGCTTATGGAAGGCGCGCCTCACCGACCGTCTCTCAAAAAAAAGTAACCCGCCAGTTTGAGGGTACTCCGAAGAGCATAGCCTTGACGGGTTTTATCACTAACAATTATAGGCGTTTCATCCCGGCGCTGTCCAACCTCGTCTGAGATCCGGTTGGGCATCCCCTGGAGGTTAGTCTGCGCGACAGAAACCCGCCTTTGATCAGGCACGAGCATCACCACCCGCTCCAGATAATCTCGGAGAGCAGCTCCTCGGCCTCCTGCTCCAGCGCCAGGATAACGGTGCGACAGCCCACGAGTCACTTCAGACCGGTGTCCTTGTATTGCGGGATATTCGAGATCATGGATCACGACGACAGCACCTCGAACCACCGTCGGATCTTTTGCGCCATAAGTCGGCGCCGCTCTGCCAGAAAGTCCCCGTAATCGAGGAGCTCACCATCCAGCACCGCCTTGGGCACACAGTTCTCGGCAAGATTGGCACGCAAAGTCGCTTCGTCGGTGATACCACCGTAGCGCCTGGCCCCACCGCAGACTTGCTCAACCAGCTCACTGAAATACTGCCCGGGTGCTTGGTCACCGATGGCGATGTTGATCTCACTCTGGGCGATGACGAAGTTGGCAACCTGGTTGTAACGGCCACGGGTCAGGCCCTGGCGCTGCAAGTACTTGCGTGGGAATACGTGATGCTTGTCACCCCGGTTGAGGAGCAGGTCGCGTACCGTGATATTCGTGGAGAGAAAGCCCTTGTCACCGAGCCGGGCCTGAGCGGCCTGATAGGCGATGAAGTAGGGGCTGGTGGAGGATGAGGTGTCCATTACCTGCGGCAGCATACCGGTCCAGAAACTGGGCGGCAGTTCATTCTCGATCGTGGAATGGGTGTAAACCTGCACCCCCTGGGCATCAATCTGACGAATATCAAAGTCAAAGGTCGTCTCCGGACTGCCAGAGTAGCGGCGGGTAAGGATCGACATGGCGTACCAGCGGCGCACCATGCGTTCGATGTCATCCGCTGGCAGACCATCGCGGCGACCGCGCAGATAGAGGACATAGGTGAAGTTGACCGCATTGCGGCCGCGGAGCAGATCGCTGGTCAGGAAACCGGACGAGCGCAGGATCATCGTGATACGGTCGAAATGGGTCTTGCTTATAAAGGCAAGGATACCTTGCTTGAGCTTCCCGAAGGCCTCCTCTGCGATCGCCTCCTCATACTGCTTGGTCTCGAAATTGCGACCTGAAAGGAGCGCAACCAAATCCTGCAACCTACCGCGGCCAAACTCCGAGGTGAAGGCAACGCGCAACATATCGGTATAAGTGGGATCATAGAGGTCGTCGTTGACGTCCTTGAGCCAACGCATCTTCGGCAGGAACTCCGATTGCGCGAAGACCTTGTCAGCCTTTTCGATGCGTGAATAAAACTCGGGAGCTACGGCCAAGCGGCAAAAGTAGTCGATGGCCTTGCGCAATATGTTGCCCCCGAAAGTCTCGTTGACCGCGATCTTCGACATGGCGAAATCAGCCTGGGATAGCTCGGTGCCGGCGGAGTTCACGCGGATGAATATCTCGGTGACGGTCTCGATGTCGAGATCCTCGGCCAGCTCGATCAGACCAACGTGGTTGTTGATGATCTTGCCGAGCCGCTGAAGTACCTGCCCCACGGTCTTGCGGTTTACCCCAGGGTTTCGCGCGACGTACTGCTCAATGAGCTCGATAAGGTCAGCGTCGGGGTCGAATATCGCGGCTACGTTAGCAATCCAAGCCACGTTTTTGGCAATGGCCGGATTACTCACCTCAAAGCGCTCCTCACCAGGGTGAAAGGCGATGCGGATGCGGGTGGTCTCGAAGTTCTTGGACAGTACCTCGCGACCAAGCAACGCGGCCATCAACGCCGTGACACGCTGCTGGCCGTCGATCAGGATGCGTTTTCCGGCCGACGGAGTGCCGTCCTTGAGCTTGACCGTGGGGTTACGCCAGGCGATTAAATAGCCGACCGGGTAGCCTTTATAGAGCGAGTCGAGGAGATTGCGCACCTTCGTGGCATCCCATACGAACGGCCGTTGAATCTCCGGGATTGCAATCTCTC
>CAJXGK010000326.1 GCA_913053815.1 uncultured Rhodanobacteraceae bacterium | reverse complement strand
ATGAAGAAAAGCAGCAGATTATCGACAAGCGAAGTCTCGGTTTGTGTCTTCATCCGCTGTGGCCGTTTTGTTTTCCCCGGCATCGCCCGGCAAAGAGCAACACCATTATTTCCCGTGACTGGATACCGGGGAGTGCCATCAAGGCGGTGCTTGCCGAGACCATCAAACGCAAGCGCGGTGACCTTAAGGGGGTGCAAGATATCTTTGACCAAATGAGGGTGACCCATGCCCGGCCGGTACTGAAGGGCCAGAGACAACGCCCCGCTGCGATACCGTTGTCTCTCGCCGCGATAAAAAATGAAGACAAGGGATACGAACTGTATGATCTCGCCACTCAACCCGCCCCCGGTTTGATTGATGGCAAGGCCCCTGCCTTTCAACCCGACTGGAAACGCGAGGTTTTTGGTCTTGCCCGCCGTTACATGGGCTGGCCGGAACCCCCACCGCGTATTCTGCAGGTGAGAAATGCCCATGACCTCGACAGCCGGGCCGCGAAGAACAAGCAACTTTATACAGTAGAGTCCATTCTCGTCCATCAAGGATACGACTGGCTTGCCAATATCGATTTCCCGGACTGTAGTAAAAAGGGTGAACTTGAACAATTGCTTGACGACTTCTCAGATCTTTTCGAACAACAGGATTGCTATCCGCTCGGGCGCACCAAGACTCCGGTAGCACTGGAAATCGACTCTTGTGGTTTCCGCTTCAAGCATGAGCAAGGGCGGCTAACAGAGGGGGATAAACTTGTCATCACCCTGCAAAGTCCTACCCGTTTGCTACACAGCGAGGGACTGGCAGTAATTTTCACTACGGATGGCGCGGATGCCCTGCATCTGGCCTATCAGCAGGCCTTTGATGAACTGGTTGAGGAGGAACATGTCCTCGAACTGACGCACTATTTCGCGCAACAGGAACTGCGTGGCGGGAATTTCTGGTACAAAAAATATGGTGCCAAGACGCCTGACGGTTATCAGGCTCAGGTGTTCACCTGTGCGGGCAGCGTTTTCGTCTTCGATATCAAAGACAGTAAAAAAGCCGAAGAGCAAATCGGCAGGTGGCGCCGTCTCGGTCTGCCGCAGCTAAAAGATGCTCCCGGCGTGAAAGAATCGAGCATGAAAAATTCGAAGCGCAAGCTTTGGGAACTGAACCCCTGGATCAGGGAGAACGGTTACGGCGAGATCGCCGTCAACCAGCAATTGCGTTACCCAAGCGAGACGGAGTGGAAGGATGTGTAAATTCTACCGGGTCCTGGTTAAAGGCGTTCTGGAATGTCAGACCGATGTGCACGTCGGTGACGGTGGGGATAAGGCTATAGAAGAGGAGCGTTTCCGGGTGCCCGGGAAACCGGACCGGAAACCCGATAACAGTAAAGACCTGCTCGATAACACTACATCCTATAATACCTGCGTCAGCCGCAGTTCAGGCGAGATGATCCTGCCGGGCAGTACCCTGCGTGGCTCTTTGCGTAGCGGCCTGTCAGGCGAAGATAACGAAACTAAACGGAAAAGGTTGTTTGGCCCGGACAAGATCAGCGAAGGCGGTCAACAGGGAGGCATCGTCCGGGTTGATGACGCCTTCCGTGAATTTTGCGGCGACGAGACCCAGGTGCGTTATTGGCACCCCGACCGGGAGACCGGGCTGCGTGCCGGCATCGGCATCGACGCAGTGACCGAGACCGTGAGACCGAAGGCGCTGTTTTATTATGAGATCTACCCGGCAGGGACCCGGTTCAAGGTCAGTCTGGCCATGGACTGGGTGGATTTAAACGATATCAACGATCTGGAAACGGCCCTGCAATGTTGGAATGGCGAGATCTCAGGCAACCTTGGTTCACACAAGAGCAAGTCATGGGGGGTGATGAAGTGGAATGACTATACCATCAGCACCATCAAGACGCAGGCTGTCCGTGAGTGGTTTAACCCACTGACCAGCGGGTCCGTAGAAGAACCGATCGAGAAGGAAGTCCACAAAGAATATGATAGCAATAAGGACTCGCCCATCAATGGGGATGGGAAATTAACACTGACCACCTTGCAGCCCCTGTTGGTCGATGACCCGGGCCGGGTAATAAAAAGCAATGAAGGCGAACATTTCCCAAATAAAGAAACGTACCGCACCGCACGAGGCGAGTACGCCATTCCCGCCGAGAGCTTTGCCGGGGCCTGTCGGGGCGAGGCGGGGCGGATAGTCGCATCCCTGGTATACCGGGAAACAACAAACCATCAAGTTGCTTCCAAGCTTGCCAAAGAGATGATCGACGATCTGTTTGGTGGGACTTCACAAGGCAGCCGCATCCAGTTTTCCGATTTTATCCATAAGGGAACACTAGGCCCGCACGAACAGTGGTTCAACGCCATTGATCGTTTTACCGGTGGCGTTGCCGAGAGCAAAGCGGGCGGCAAACTTTACAATGTGGTCGCAATACAGCCCAAGACAAATCTGGAATGTGCCGGAATCGGTTTTCCGAGGGGGCTGGAACCCTGGCAGGCCGGGCTGGTTTATTGGGTCTTCCGTGAATTGCACGCTAAACGTTTTTGGCTGGGTGGGTTCCGAGCCAAGGGCTTTGGATTGGTCGGCCTGGATGACTCCAGCTTCGAGCAACTGAAAGATTCCCTGGTGACGGTAGCGAAAAAGCCTATTCAGGAAATGGTCACGGCCTTACAAGCAGAGGTAAAGAAAAGGGTTAAGGAAAGTAAGTGCGAGAGCAAGCAACCAATAAGTAACGCCATCTACATCTCGCCGGATACCGATTCGTCCACGGGCGGAAATGGTGTAATAGCCACCACCGGCGGCAAACAACTGAACCCCTACGCCTTCGTGCCGGTCAAGGCGCTGTGGAATATCGGTAATTGCCCGGCGTACGATGACATCAAGGAAAAAGGAATCCGCCACGACCTCTACATCCCGGAGCGGCATAGCGGCGTGATCACCTGCACATTGACGACCGTTACCGACACCTTGGTGGGAAACAGGCACGAAGAGATTGACGCAGAAGACAGCAATGGAAAAACCATAATGCATGAGGATTG
>CAJXGK010000325.1 GCA_913053815.1 uncultured Rhodanobacteraceae bacterium | reverse complement strand
ATCGATGCGCGTGTGCCGTTGAAAAAGGCCGGGCGCGAATACGAGGCCTGCTGCCCGTTTCACAACGAAAAAACCCCGTCATTCAAGGTCAACCAGCAAAAACAGTTTTATCACTGCTTCGGTTGCAAGGCCGGGGGTTCAGCGATCACCTTCTTAATGGAATACGATCATCTCGAGTTTGTTGAGGCGGTTGAGGAGCTGGCCAAGCACATCGGCGTTGAGGTCGAATACGAGGAAGGCGGCCGTTTTGACCCGGAGCAGCAACGCCTGCAAAAAGAGGTGAAGACCAACCTCTACGATCTGCTGGGACAATGTGACCGTTTTTATCGCCAGCAACTGCGCCAGCATCCGAAGGCCTCCATTGCGGTGGATTACCTTAAAGAGCGGGGCCTCAGCGGTGAGGTCGCCGCTCGATATAACATTGGCTATTCGCCGCCAGGCAACAATATTGAGGGCGCCAGCCAGGGTTCGGCCGATCAGCTGGTCACCACCGGCATGCTGATCCGCAAGGACGATGGCCAGACCTACGATCGCTTCCGACATCGCATCATGTTCCCGATTCGCGATAGTCGTGGCCGGGTGATTGGTTTTGGCGGGCGTCTCATCCCCGAGGCCGACAACGAAAATGCCGCGGGCGATGGAAAGAGCCCTAAATACCTGAACTCACCGGAAACGCCGTTATTCCATAAGGGTCAGGAGTTATACGGCCTCTATGAAGCCCGTCAGGCGCTGCGCGATATCCCGCGTCTGCTGGTGGTCGAGGGCTATATGGATGTGATTGCATTGGCGCAGCAGGATATCCTGTACGCGGTGGCCAGCCTCGGTACCGCCTGTACCCCCGAGCACGTGCAGAAATTATTTCGTCTCACCAGCGATGTGGTGTTTTGTTTCGACGGCGATCGCGCCGGTCATGAGGCCGCCTGGCGAGCGCTGGAAAACACCCTGCCCGTGCTGCAGGGCGCACAACAGATACGATTTTTGTTCCTGCCCGATGGCGAAGACCCGGACTCGATGGTGCGTAAAGTGGGCAAACAGGCCTTTGAACAACAGATCGAGCAGGCCCAGTCGCTGTCGCAGTATTTCTTTGACCACCTGCGTGAAGGCATTGGCCGGCACGATCTTGAGGCCCACCGCAGTCTGATCGACAAGGCAAAACCGTATTTGCAGAAAATGAGCGATGCAGCCTATAAAACCTTGCTAATCAAGGATCTGGCCAGCTACACACAGCGTGATGAGCGTGATTTACACAGCCTGCTGGGTTCCAGGCCGGCTAGCCATACCCGGGCAAGCCGGACTAATAATCCGGGCACTAACGCGCAACTGCCCCCTTCACTGGTGCGCACCGCGCTACGTTGCCTGCTATTTCACCCCCAGCTCGCCGAAACCCTCAACGAGAGCAAATCGCTGTCACAAATTGAGCAACCCGGCATGGGGTTACTGCTTGATCTACTTGATATTTTGAAAACAAACCCTACTCTTACAACAGCGGCACTACTTGAACGGTGGCGCGGCACGATAGAAGGGCAGCATTTAGCGAAATTGGCAACCTGGCAACCCACCTTAAATGACCCAGAATCCTTACAACAGGAATTTCTCGGTGCCATCGAACGGCTCCAGGCTCAACATCTCAGTGCACGAACGGATACCCTGTTGGCGAAAGCGAATCAGGGTTTTCTCAGTTCTGACGAAAAAACTGAATTGCAGACCCTGTTATCCCGAACTTCGGCCAAAAACCCCGTTCAAACCTAGTATCGTTAATGAAAAAGATCTGCGGATCGAGTAAAATCCGTCGGTTTTTCCACCTTACTAATGTGGCCAATGGTGGGCCACCGGAGTAATGCAAGAGTGCAAACAAGCGTAATGAATCAAACTACACAACAATCGCAACTTAAGTTATTGATTGCTAAGGGCAAAGAGCAAGGTTATTTAACCTATGCCGAGGTCAATGACCACCTGCCCAATGATATTGTCGATCCCGAGCAGATCGAAGACATCGTTGCCATGATCAACGACATGGGGATCGTCGTACACGAAAATGCCCCAGTTGAGACTGACACCGTTATAAATGACACCGTGGATGAAGATGCCGCGGAAGAAGCCGCCGCCGCCCTGGTGAATATGGACAGTGAATTCGGCCGTACCACCGATCCGGTTCGCATGTATATGCGTGAAATGGGCGCGGTCGAACTGTTAACCCGTGAAGGCGAGATTGAGATCGCCAAGCGTATCGAAGCGGGCCTGAACGGCATGCTGTCGTCACTGGCCATGTACCCCGAAACCATCGCCAAAGTCATCGAGACCTATGACAAGATCGAATTGGGTGAAGCCAAACTCACCGATATTTTAAGCGCGTTCATTGATCCCAATGCACCGGACAATATCCCGACCCCGGAAGAGGTGGCTGCTGCCAATGCGGCTAAAAATGCCGGCACCGCAGATGATGAACCCATTGATACCGGCCCGGATCCTGAAGAAGCCAGACAGCGCTTTAACAAGATGCGCAAACTGCACAAGAAATTCGTTGCCGTATTAGCCAAACACGGTCACAAGGATAAGAAATCCGAGAAGATCCGCACCGAGATCATTGCCGAGTTTATGCAGTTAAAATTGACGCCAAAGATGGTCGAAATCATACGGCATCGCATGCGCATGTTAGTGGATCGCATTCGTCGTCACGAGCGCGTGATCATGAACATCTGTGTGAACAAGGCGCACATGCCGCGCAAACAGTTTGTCACCACCTTCCCCGAAAATGAAACGGATGCCAGCTGGTTGCAGGGTCATCTCAACTCAGGCGAAGCGTATGCACAGGTTATCAAGGATCATGAAGAAGAGATCACCAAGGCACAAAACAAGTTAATCCAGCTTGAAAAAGAATGCGGTCTGCGTATTTCGGATTTGAAAGGGATTAACCGTAAAGTTTCCATTGGTGAAGCCAAGGCCCGTCGTGCCAAGAAAGAAATGGTTGAGGCGAATTTACGTCTGGTTATCTCAATCGCGAAAAAATACACCAACCGGGGTCTGCAGTTTCTGGATCTGATT
>CAJXGK010000324.1 GCA_913053815.1 uncultured Rhodanobacteraceae bacterium | reverse complement strand
GATATCGCCGGCCAGAACGGTACGTACAGTGCTCAGCTCCCGGCACAACTCAGCAACCGTATTCTCCAGCGCCACCATGCGACGCACCCGGGCAACATCCGTAGCCAGCAGACCACTTATCGCCTCATCGATAAAACTGAGGCGTATTTCCAATTCGGTGAGCCGCTCTTCAAGATTACTCATCATGGCACCGCCGACAAGGACCGACCTCTGGCAATACCGTAATAGGTAATTCCGGCCGCTTCGACCTCATCTGGGTCGTAGATATTGCGGCCATCAAACAAAACCGGCTGGGCGATGGTTGCCGCGATACGTGAAAAATCCGGGCTGCGGAATACTTTCCACTCGGTAACCAGAAGCAGCGCATCGGCACCTTCAAGCGCGGCATAAGGTTCATCAACCAGTTGCAGATCAGGTCGATCACCATAGATCCGGTACGCCTCTTCAGTGGCCTCGGGATCGTAAGCACACACCCGCACCCCCGCCTGCCATAGTTGTTCAAGGAGACGGCGACTTGGAGCTTCCCGCATATCATCGGTATTGGGCTTGAAAGCAAGTCCCCATAGAGCCACCTTGCGAGCCGTCAGGTTCCCATTAAAGTGCTCGCAGAGCAACTCAAAAAGTTTGCTTTTTTGTTGCTGATTCACGGCCTCGACCGCGTTAAGAATGCTTGCCTCGTAAGCATGGGCCCTAGCCATGCTCTGCAAAGCTTGAACATCTTTGGGAAAACATGAACCGCCATATCCGACGCCCGGGTAAATGAAGTGATAGCCGATCCGTGGATCGGCACCGATACCCTGGCGCACCCATTCAATATCGGCGCCAACACGTTCAGCAATATTGGCGATCTCGTTCATGAAACTGATCTTGGTGGCCAACATGGCATTGGCCGCATACTTGGTAAGTTCGGCAGACCGGGCATCCATCACCACCAGTCGCTCATGATTGCGATTGAACGGTGCATACAACATTCGCAAGCGCTGCACGGCCCGATCACTATCGCTACCAATAATGATGCGATCCGGTCGCATGCAATCGTTGACCGCATCGCCTTCCTTAAGAAATTCCGGATTGGCAACAACATCGAATTCGATGTCCAGCTCACGCTCTGCCAATCCCTTCGCGATGTATTCGCGCACCCGGGCGGCCGTGCCCACGGGGACCGTGGACTTATTCACCACCACGGTATAGCGTTCGAGATGTTGGCCAATGGTTTTGGCAACCGCCAAGACATGCTGTAAATCGGCACTGCCATCCTCATCCCGGGGGGTCCCCACGGCAATAAATATCACTTCACCATGAGCAATGCCGGCCACGGCATCAGTACTGAACTCGAGCAAGCCGGAAGCATGGTTACGTTTGACCATGGTATCTAATCCCGGCTCGTAAATGGGCATCACACTCTGGCGTAATCGCTCAATCTTGTCCCGGTCAACATCGACGCAGAAAACGTGATTACCCATTTCAGCCAGGCAGGTCCCGGTCACCAAACCGACATAACCGGTGCCGAATAGTGTTACACGCATTGGGACAGTCTCTTGGAAAGACCCATTCTAACAAGCCGGATCATGATAAAGACGATCTCAAAGGGAAATCGCCTGCCTAGGTCGTCCGTTTCAGAGTCGCCCATCTAAACGGGGACGGATGGCTCCGTCCCCGAATCAACGTGCGGGTGGACGAGCTACTTACCTACCGGCTTGGTGACCGTCGTTGCCGGGATGATCTTCAGCAACTTAATATCAAAGATCAGGGTTGCATTCGGAGCAATCGGTCCCGGAGGAGGCGTCGCGCCATAACCGAGGTTAGATGGGATATAGAGTTTGAAGTGGCTGCCAACCGGCATCATTTCGACACCCTTGCGGAAACCGGCAATCACGTTGGCCAGAGGAATCGAAGCCGGGCCACCATGCTTGGCTGAGGAATCAAACACTTTACCGTTTACCAGCGAACCGCTGTAGTCAATCTGTACCGTATCTTTCTTGGTCGGCTTGGGCCCGGCCCCCATCTTGATGACCTTATATTGCAGACCGTTAGCAAGCACCTTCACACCAGGTTTGCTCTTGTTGGCTTTCAAAAATTTCACACCTTCTGCCGCATTCCTTTTAGCCTTGACGGCACGCTCCATCTTGAACTTGGCTTGCAGTTTTTTCATGAACTGCTGCCGTACCGTTTTGTATTCAGCCTTACCTATCGCCGGCTTGTGCCCGGCGAGTACTGTTTCCAGAGCCTTGGCCACCAGGGCCGGATTGAGTTCCTGGCGCACGAGGGGTGGAATGCCTGCGGCGAGATCCATACCGACTACATAACTAGCCTTGGCTTTTTCAGTCTTCAAGGCAGGTGATGCCGCCTGGGCAGCCAGGCTTACGCCCAGTGTGGTAGTCAGGGCGGCCGCCAACAATGCAGGACGCAGAATCTTGGTCATTCGGAAATCCTCAGATGAATTGAAACGCTTATGTACGTTTAGTACACAAACGGAGAGCTATTGTGATGTGCCGGCCCACGCTTGGCAAACCTGCCATGGGTCATGGATGAATAATCGTGTGGTCTTGATTCAGTCTTACATTTTATTTACCTCCATCCCCTTGATCTACAGCTCGAAGCCGGGCACCCTCAAACGGTTGTTTGAATGCAGATTCACTCATGACTTCTTTCCCCCATCTTTTTCAGCCCCTTGATCTAGGTCATGTAGTGTTACCGAACCGGATTCTGATGGGCTCGATGCATACCGGACTGGAAGACCGGGCGCGGGATTTCGATGCCCTGGCCCGTTACTTTGCAGTACGTGCCCGGGGTGGGGTGGGACTCATCGTGACAGGAGGATTTTCCCCCAATATCCAGGGCTGGTTGAAACCGTTCGCGGCGCGCTTGGCCAAGCCCTGGCATCGGCCACGTCACCGCAAGATCACCCAAGTCGTCCATCATGAAGGCGGCAGGATCTGCCTGCAGATCCTGCATGCCGGGCGCTACGGCTATCACCCCTTGTCGGTTGCCCCAGCAGCGATCCGTTCACCGATCACGCCCTTTACCCCTCACGCATTGAGTAAG
>CAJXGK010000323.1 GCA_913053815.1 uncultured Rhodanobacteraceae bacterium | reverse complement strand
ACCTTTCCTACAGTCAGGCTAAACAGGAGGTGGTGGCCGGGTTTTCCCGAACGTATCTGCTCCGCGCCCTGCGGCACAGCCACGGCAATGTCAGTGCGGCGGCCAGGGCCAGCGGTGTACGGCCCTCAGTATCGGGTCCGAAGGGGTCAGCACCGCGTTCGAGTAGACCGGATATCCATCGGGTACCGGTTTGGCTGGGGTCGAGTCGGGCCAGGGTACGGGCCAGCAGGCCGGCCCCGGCGGGGCTGGCACCAGCCTGGAGGAGGTCTTGTAAGGCATCGAATGAATCGGGAAGTCGCTCGACCAGGGCATCGAACAGGCGTACGCCATCCGCCAGGTGCGCTTCGACATTAAGACCGTGTTGCAGTAGCCAAGCCCGGGGTGTGTCTTGGTTCGGATCGCTTAAATCGGCAAACAATTGGGCTTGGCAGCTGTTTGCCCAGTTCTGAAACAGCGCTACAAAAGTCGCTGCGACGGCCCAGTGGCCATAACGTAGCGCGTTGCCCAGATCCTCCGGAGTGTCGGCACCGGGCTCAGGCTCGGTACTACCGATCAGGTGGACGGGCAGGGTCGCATGGGGGTCAAGCACCGCAAGCAGATCCCAGCGCCCGGCGGCACAGGTATGATCCACGGCTGAGCAACCATCCTGACCCGGGGTATGGGGATCGGCGCCGAGATCCAGAAGCTGCTGTACGGTATCCGCATCAACTCGCGGTGACTGGCATGCCAGGCAGAGGGCATCGCGTCCGTGCCGATCCCGGGCCTGGATGTCAGGGTGCGTAGCGCTGAGCAGTTTAAGAACGGTACGGGCTCCGGCTCGTGCCGCCTCCATCAGTGCGGTGGTGCCGTTATGATCGGCGATGTGGACATCCGCACCGGCGGCCAGCAGTACCCGGACAATGTTGGCGTGACCTTCCAGGCAAGCTGTCAGCAGTGCGGTACGGCCTAAATGGTCTGCCGTGTTGGGGTCTGCATGGTGCTTGAGTAACAGCCGGACCCCGCTTACATCATCTTCAGCAATGCCACAGGCCGCGGGTAAAACGGGCTCGGCAGCGGGGGGTAGTGGTGAGGCCCCGTTCTGCAAAAGATACGCAACCAAGGGCCAGTTGGTACCACGACAGGCTAGCGCCAGCGGTGTCAGGCCATGCTTGTCAACGGCATCGATAGGGGCACAGGCATCCAGCAGCATGGCCGCGATATTGGGATTGCCGGCAAGAGCTGCTCCATGCAGCGGGGTCTGCCCTTGGCTATCCGGCAAACGTGGATCGGCACCGTTGGTCAGCAGTACGAGTACCGCCTCTTCACGGCCATGCCAGCTATCGCGGGTGGCGGCATGCAAAGCGCTGAGTCCGGCTCTGAGCCGATTGATCGGAGTGCCTGCTGCAATCAAGGCGCGTAACAGCCGAGTGTCGGGCAGTACGACGGCGAGAGCCAGCACTCCGCGACGGTCCGGCACATCGGGGGTTGGGTCGGGATCACAGAGGGCTCCTGCACTGAGGTATCGCAAGGCTTCATCGGTGGCGCCGCGGCGAGCCGCGTCAAGCAGATGTTCACCCAGTTCGATCACTTGGGTGGGGGTCAGACCGGTCTCAGTAGGGGGGAGTGTAGCCTCGGTGGGCAGTAGGAAGTCAGGGGCTTGCGGGGTGGATGTCGGCACCTCGATGGCCGGTTGAACCACATCTGGGTACCGATATCGGGTCAGTCGGGCCAACAACAGATTTCCGCCGACCAATATCAGGAAGTAAACGGCAACCAGCGGTGCCTGCCAGTTGTGCAGCCAAGTGATCTGTAAAAGACCACTGAGGCCCAACATGCCCAGGGCCAGCAATAACAGGATGAGTGCCGCGGGTAGGGCATGACTCAGAAAATGCCCGGAATCGGTGGCCGGGCGGCGCTGAAACCGGGAGGCGATCACCGTGCCCAGGTCAGCATCAGAGGAGGGTATTGCGAGCGGCGTTTCGAATACCTCAACAAACCGCGGCCAAAAGGGTAGGGCTGCGGCCCATCCGAGAATCAGAGCCCCTGTCAATAACAGCATAGCTAGCAATCCGGGTGCGGAGCGCACCCACAGCAGCGGCCCGATCAGTAGCGCAAACACTAGTATGGAATAGCTGGCAAACCGAGCCAAGTGTGCGGCTGTGGCGCCGAATGTCTGGAGATTCCAGGGCGCTGGGCTGCGACCCAGGGCGTGCATGGTCGCAGCCATTCCCAGTGCATTGGCAAGCCATAGGGAGGGCAGACTGAGTAGGGGGATATTGAGTAGCGCCAACAGGACGCAGGTCAGGGACGGAAGGTACCCCACCAGAGCATATGAGAACGGTGGGCGGTGCGCGGAATGCGCGAGCATAGCGTTTGGAGCTCGGTATCGGTGGGTATCGACCATGACAGTATAGGACTCGAATCACCATAGAGGCCAAATCGGGATAGCATGGAAGTAGCATTCATGCTGCACCTGCACTTGCAAGCTTGACAAGACGAGGTAAGGATTGCGGTTGTACCGGGAGTGATTTGGCTGCATGCGTAGGCCGGCTTGTATACTGTCCCATACCCTGAGGAATGTTTCGATGAACAAGAACGATTCGATCTTCTGCGTCAATCGAGGCGCTTTGTTGTTGAGTGGCCTGGCTCTGGCGATCGCCGCAGCCTTGGTTATCCCCCAGACGGCGCAAGCCAGTGCCTTCCAACTCAAGGAAAACAGTGCCCAGTCCATGGGCCGTGCCTATGCGGGCGGGGGAGCGGCGCCGGGGGATGCCTCGGTGGTTGTCAACAACCCTGCCGCCATGGCTTGGTTTAAACACAGTTATCTGAAGTTCGACGCGACCGCGATCAGCTTCAATGCGCACTTCAATGGAGGCGCCACCGATGCTCTGGGTCGGCCGATTTCCGGCGGCGACGGCGGCAATGCCGGCCGGTTGTCGGGTTTGCTCAACGGGGCCAGCAGCGAACTCAATGGGATCAGCATCCTGGCTTTCTATAACTCGAAGGTGAGCAAGGTGGCGGTGAGTTCGGCCGCGGCCAAAAACGCCGTCGAGGCCTCTGACGTCGTGGT
>CAJXGK010000322.1 GCA_913053815.1 uncultured Rhodanobacteraceae bacterium | reverse complement strand
TAATCGCGGTCTGAGCCCGCTCCAACAACATATATTTAGAATAATTAGTTTAAAAAGAGTTCATAGGCCGGATTTTTCGATTCAGGCCAATACGGGTAACCGAGCTCAGCTAAAAACTCATTAAAAGCCGCCTCATCACAATCTGGAACCTGCATTCCAACTAAAATACGTCCGTATGCCGCACCGTGATTACGGTAATGAAACAGGCTGATATTCCAGTCTGGATGCATGTGGTCAAGAAAACGGATCAACGCACCGGGACGCTCGGGAAACTCAAAGCTGAACAACAGCTCATGCTGGGCCCGTGCTGAACGGCCACCGATCATGTGCCGCAGATGCAACTTGGCCAACTCGTCGTCGGTCAGGTCGAGAACCTCAAAGTCCTGCTCACGAAAAGCCGCCACCAGCGCCTCCCGTTCGTTGTAGCGGGTGGTCTGCACGCCGACGAAGATATGTGCTGTTAACGCATCGCCAATACGGTAATTGAACTCAGTGAGGCTACGTTCGCCGAGCGTGGCACAGAAACGCCGAAAGCTGCCGCGTTGCTCGGGTATAGTCACCGCAAACAGGGCTTCGCGCTGTTCACCGACTTCCGCCCGTTCGGCAACAAAACGCAGGCGATCGAAATTCATGTTCGTCCCGGAGACAATAGCTGCCAAGGCCCCCTCACCCGGCCCGTGCCTGGCGACATACTGTTTCAGTCCCGCCAATGCCAAGGCCCCGGCCGGCTCAGGGACCGTGCGGGTTTCCTGATAAATATCGCGGATTGCCGCACAAATGGCGTCGGTATCCACCCGCAACATCGTATCCACATGCCGACGGCATAGCTCGAAAGTGAGGGCCCCAACCTGCTTGACTGCGGTGCCGTCGGCAAACAGACCCACATCATCCAGTTCAATACATCTGCCGGCTTCAAGGGAACGCGTCATTGCATCGGCATCGCTCGCCTGCACACCGATCACCTGCACTTCAGGACGTAATGTCTTGATGCACGTCGCTACCCCGGCCAGCAGCCCCCCCCCACCGACGGGCACAAACACGGCCTGCAGCGAGCCGGGATACTGGCGCATAATCTCCAGCCCGACCGTGGCTTGGCCGGCGATGACTTGCAGATCATCGAACGGATGGATCAAAGTGTAATGATACTTGGCCTGCAATCGCACCGCTTCGGCCTGTGCGTCGCTGTAAGAATCACCGGCCAGCACGACTTCTACCCGCGTAGCGCCGAACCGGCGCACGGCATCTACCTTGACCTGGGGCGCGGTGACCGGCATTACGATCAGCGCATGAATATTGAGTTTCGCCGCCGCCAAGGCCACGCCTTGTGCATGGTTGCCGGCCGAAGCGGCGATGACCCCCTGAGCCCGCTGTGCCGCATCCAGATGGATCATGCGGTTGTAGGCACCGCGCAGCTTGAACGAAAATATCGGCTGCTGATCTTCGCGCTTGAGCAACACCGACTGACCGAGTCGGGCTGACAATCCGGGGGCCGATTCCAATCCCGTTTTGTGGGCAACGTCATACACTCGGGCATTACGCGCCAAGTGCAGCAATTCATTATCCGACACAGCCTCGGCAGCATCGTACCGATGACGGGTCACAGCAGGCTTCATGCTACTTCCGGGATGGCCGGCTGATGGCTCACTTCCACGACATCGACCAGTTTGCGAGTTTGCTGCAATACTTGGGTGATACTGGCGTCGTCGCCGCGCAACGTCAGAATCAGTCGCGAGATAGACTGATCGGCGGTGGCGGCAACCGTTAAGGTGTCGATGTTGTAACCGCGCGCGGCAAACAGACCGGCCACCCGCGCCAGGGCCCCCGCTTCGTTCTGCAACATAATGGTAAGTGTATGATTTATAAATGATTTATTCATAGGTATATTTCTATATTGTTGCTCCGATTAGCGTAGGCGCAGCAAGAATCAGAACATCATGTCACTGGGGCTCTCGCCTACAACCGGGGCCTCACGGGAAGCAATAAAATCGCCGGTAATCATCTGCGAATAGCCGCTACCGGGACCAACCATCGGGTACACCCCGGCATCGGGGTCGATCAGCACTTCCAGAAAGGCCGCCTCTTCGAAGGCAAGGAACGCGGCAATCACCGACTCCAGATCTTCCGGACGTTGCAACCGCTGTGCCCACTTGAAACCATCGGCTTGGGCGGCAAGCACAAAATCTTTGGTATGCAGGCTCTTGTCGGAAGCCGCAAAACGGCCTTTGAAGAACAACTTCTGCCATTGCCTCACCATGCCGTCTCCACAGTTGTTGAAAACCATGACTTTGACCGGCAATTTGTAGGTGGTGACGGTTTCCAGCTCACCGATATTCATGCGGATGCTGCCATCGCCATCGATGTCGATCACCAACGCGTCGCGGCGGGCAAACTGTGCGCCAATCGCTGCCGGCAAGCCGAACCCCATGGTGCCCATCGAACCGGAGGTCAGCCATTGCCGTGGCTCATGGAAGTCCAGATACTGTGCTGCCCACATCTGGTGCTGGCCCACCCCAGTACTGACGATGGCCCGGCCCTGGGCATGCCGGTTGATCGCTTCCAGCACTGCGTACGGCTGCAGCAGCGCGCTGTGACGATCATAGTTCATCGCATACACGCGCTTAAGTTCGGCCAGGTGCGCGTGCCAGGCAACGTAGCGGTTATCCACACGGGGGTGAAATCCGTGGCGGTCAGCGTAGCGGCACAACTGCTCCAGGGCACGGTTCAGCGGACCACAATGATGCCACTGCACCGCTTTGACCTTGCCAATCTCAACCGGGTCGATGTCAATCTGGGCGATGAATTGGGCCCGTGGTGCGAACTGCTCAGGTAACCCGGCAACCCGGTCGTCAAAGCGAGCACCCAGTGCCAGTACGAAATCACAGTCTTCCATCGCATAGTTCGCATAAGCCGTGCCATGCATGCCGAGCATGTGTAATGCCAGGGGATCGGTGGTGTCGATGGCGCCCAAGCCCATCAGGGTCGAGGTGACGGGAAACCCGGTGATATGCGCCAGATCGCGCAGCAACTGGCTGGCGGCCGGTCCTGAATTGATGA
>CAJXGK010000321.1 GCA_913053815.1 uncultured Rhodanobacteraceae bacterium | reverse complement strand
GGGGTTGATGTGCCACATGACGAGGAACCACCGCCACCGTAAGAACTGCCCCCTTCTCCCCCGCCGCCGCCGAGCATCTGCATCTCGTTGGCAATGATCTCGGTGCTATAACGGTCTTTGCCTTCCTTGTCGGTGTATTTGTCGGTACGGATGGACCCTTCGATATAGACTTGGCGGCCTTTTTTCAGGTAATCGGCGGCAATATCGCCAAGACGGCCAAACAGCTTGACCCGGTGCCATTCGGTGCGCTCGCGGTTTTCGCCGGTCTGTTTGTCCTTCCAGGTTTCGGAAGTTGCCAGCCGCAAGCTGGTGATGGTCATGCCACTGCCCGTACTGCGCCGTTCGGGGTCAGCCCCGAGATTACCTACCAGAATGACTTTGTTGATTCCTCTGGCCATGAATCCTGCCTCCGAAGTATTGTGCGCCGCTGTATGTCAGCCTGAAGGCGCATTCTACGCCAAGCACGGCCCGCTCGCAGTGCGATACCGGATGTCGGCTAGCCCCTACACGCATTCGCTACAACCGTGCAGGTACGCAGCGTGTCTTCATCGAAAACACCGCGATCAACGCGCAGATAAGCCACACCTTCATCGGCCACCACCGTAGCTTCGTCCACACCCGGGATACTCAGCAATTCGGTTTCGGCGGCCGCCACCAGCTGCTCGGTGACTCCTTCGAGTCGCAGTACGTAGCTGCTCAGATAGCGCGGATGCTGCATGCTGCTTGCAAACAGCAACCACACAGCGGCCATCGCGGCACTGAGCAAAAATACCCCATTCACTCCCCACAGCTGGTATACCCCGCCGCCCAGTGCACCGCCGGCAAAGATGCCCAAAAATTGCGAGGTGGAATACACCCCCATGGCGGTTCCCTTACGCGCCGACGGTGAAAACTTCGATACTAACGAAGGTAATGAGGCCTCCAGGGTGTTGAACGCCGTGAAGAAAATCAACATGATCACGACCACCTCGAACAGTGAGCGATCACCGAACAAATACAACAACTCACACAGCACCAGCACCCCGATGGAAGAGACAAATATCGTCTTCATCTTGCGGCGCTTCTCGGCAATGATGATGAAAGGCACCATGAAAACGAAAGCGACAAACATCACCGGCAGATACACGGCCCATTGGTCACTGGCGGCCAGGCCGGTCATGTGGGTAAGCACGACGGGCAGGATCACGAAATTGGCCGTCAGCACAAACTGCATAGTGAAAATACCCAAATCGAGGCGTAACAACTGCTTGTTATGCAACACCTCGCCAAAGCTTGCGGGCACCACCTCGGTATCACGATGTAAATGGCTACTTTGTGGCGTCGGTATCAGCCAGGCTGCGATCACAATGGCCACGCCACCAAGTAATGCGGTGAACCAGAATATTCCCGCCACCCCCACCCAGGTATTGATAATCGGGCCGATAACCATGCCGATGCTGAAAGCCAGGCCAATGCTCAGGCCAATAGTACCCATGATCTTGGTGCGCTGTTCATCACGGGTGAGATCAGCCGCCAGCGCCATCAGCGCTGCTGAAATAGCACCGGCGCCCTGTATCGCCCGACCTAGAATGACTCCATAGATCGAGTGCGAAAGTGCAGCAATGATGCTACCGATAATGAAGATGAGTAATCCGGCATAGACCACCGGCTTGCGGCCAATGCGATCGGACAGCATGCCGGAGGGTATTTGCAACAAAGCCTGGGTCAGTCCGTAGATGCCAATGGCGAGACCGATGAGGAATGGCGTATGGCCAGCCAGTTCGTAGCCGTAAATCGTAAACACCGGCAAAATCATGAACAGGCCAAGCATACGAATCCCAACCACCATGGCGATACTCAGGGTGCTACGAACTTCGGTACGGGTTAGTGAACTCACAGCAATGGGTTACTCGTTAAAAACCAGGGAGAATGGTTATGTGCGCGGATATGACACACAGACGTACTTATGGGATGCTTCCACACCCCTATAATGTCCCCATTATCGACCACGAGCCTGCCTATGAGTTCCCCAGCCACCGTTGCCCGTCCTAACTTCCTGGATGTTGCGCACGACCTGAGCGATCACGATATGCGCGGTGTCGATCACCTGATTCGTGACCGGCTGAGTTCAGATGTAGCCCTGATCAAGCAAATTGCCGAATACATCATTGGCAGTGGTGGCAAGCGTTTGCGCCCTATGCTGCATGTGCTCAGTGCGCGGGCCGTCGGCTTCCAGGGTGAAGCCCATCTGCAACTGGCGGCCATTATCGAATTCATTCATACCGCCACCCTCCTGCACGATGATGTGGTGGATGAATCCGGGCTACGGCGGGGTCGTCGCACGGCCAATGCCGTATGGGGTAACGCCGCCAGTGTGCTGGTAGGGGATTTTCTCTATTCGCGTTCGTTTCAGCTCATGGTCGAACTGGGTGAAATAGAAATCATGCATATCCTCGCCGACACTACCAACGCGATTGCCGAAGGCGAGGTTTTGCAGTTGCTGCACATCGGTAATGCCGCCGTTGACGAGGCCGCTTACCTGAACGTGATCGAACGCAAGACCGCGGTGCTGTTTGCGGCGGCCTGCGAATTGGGAGCAGTGCTCGCCGAGGCACCGCCTGCCCAACGCGAAGCCATGCGCCGCTACGGATTTGAACTGGGCTTTGCCTTCCAGATCGTTGATGACCTGCTGGATTATCTCTCCGACAGCGGCACGCTGGGCAAGAACATCGGCGATGATCTGGCCGAAGGCAAGCCGACTCTGCCGATCATTTATGCCATCGCCTCGGCCCCCCCCAAGGATGCTGCATTACTGCGGGCAGCCATCGAAAACCGCAATGATGATCTACCCATGGAGCCGGTGTTGGCCGCGATCCACCATTCCGATGCTCTGGACCGAACCCGGGACAAGGCCCGGAATCACGCCCGCCGAGCTTGCGAAGCACTGGCTATTCTGCCGGCTTCACCACAACGCGAAGCGCTCTGCGGTCTTGCCGAATACGCCGTCGCCCGCTCGCACTGATATTGGAGCGCAGCAGGAACGATCCCCTGTGATGGAAGATGCCGTAAGACACCCCATC